>CAUSLL010000033.1:0-3352 GCA_963532835.1 uncultured Candidatus Saccharibacteria bacterium | reverse complement strand
TTCGGTAGAAGTGCAGGAGATTTTACCGCGGGAGTTGGAGGCGATGTCATTTTGAGGGTAATAATTATTGAACTATGAAAGTCTCCGTCCTCCTCAAACCTAATTCCCGCCACCGCGAAGAAGTCATCACGAATGACGACGGTTCGTTGACGATTTATACCAAGGCGCCAGCCATTGAGGGGCGGGCGAATTTAGCGGCGGCGAAACTACTAGCAAAGCATCTCGGCGTGGCATCTTCAAGGGTAAAATTGCTGTGCGGCGCTTCTTCGAAATACAAGATATTTGAGATTGATCAGATGGACTAATGTAACCGTTGTATCGTCACAAACGAATATCCTTGCTGCTTCAGCGAGCTGAGGATGCACGGCACGGCATTGACGGAAGTTTGGTGAATGTCATGCATCAAGATGACGGCTCCAGGACGAGCGCCAGCGACGGCACGTGAACAGACGATCTGGCTATTGCGATCAGCCCAGTCGCGGGTGTCGACCGACCATAAGATTGACGACATGCCACGCGCCCGAAGTTGTTCTAAAACCACACCGTTGGCTGCGCCATACGGTGGTCGCAGAATGGTTGGCTTGACGCCAGTGGCTTGCCTGATAGCTTCGTTGGTGCGATCGATTTCGCTAGCAATTTGGTCAACTGATAGTTTAGGTAATTCTGGGTGTGACCATGAATGATTGCCTAGCTGATGGCCGCGTGCATGGATGCTGCGTACGACACTAGCCTGGCCGGAAACCTTGCTGCCGATCAAGAAGAACGTCGCTTTCGCACCATACTGATCCAAGATGTCCAGTAGGTGTGTGGTGTATGGTCCCGGCCCGTCATCAAACGTCAAAGCGATCACTCTATTGCCAGTGGTTGGCGCGGGTGCTGGTGTAGCGGGTGCTGGCTTTGGTTCTGGCTTTGGCTCGGGTGGTTTAGGGAAATTGCCTAGTTTTTGAGCCGTTGGATTTTGCAGGTATTTGGCAACAGTTGCGGTCGGTACTTTGATGGTTAATTCGCCATAAGCTGACGGCAACAGGGAGGCTTGTCCAATTGGCCAGACCAAGGTATTGCCATCGTCAGCGATGGTAAAGTTTGCCAATGTCTCTTTGGTGATCATCTCCTCAAGATTTGCTTCTGGCTGCTGGCGTTGTTTGATGGTTTGTGCGACGTCTCGTTGGGCCGCTGTTACGATTGCCTTGGTGGCTTCCTCTGATTTCTCAGTCAAATTATCCAGGCTAATCACCTCGCCAGAATCTTTATCAAAGGTCCAAAATAGCGTCAATGACACTGGATGGGCGCCGTGCATGTCTTGTTTGATATTGACGATAATCGACAGAGCTACTGTATTATTGTGCGTCACTTGATAGCTGATGGTTTCGGTCATTGGTCGCTCAAAGGTGATGGTGCTTGATGAGGTGTAGCGAAAATCGCTGTCAGCGCGGTCAATTGCTCGGGCGATGAGTTTGTTGATTTTGGAATTGCTGGTAATTGGGTATTCAATTGAGACCTTTTCGCGTTTGGTGTCGCGCGTCACAAACTTGGAGCGAATGCCAGAATAGCGCGAATCGGTGAAATAATATTTTTCATCTTCTAGAACAGTTGGACGTTGGGTTGGTGGCTGCTTGGAGTGGAGGTAAAATAAGACCCCCATTGCGCTAACAGCAAGCAAAAGTAACGTAGTGAATATAATACTGCTCAATCGAGGTCGGTTTGCAGGTGTTGCGTTGGTTCTTGACCTATGGCTGGTTCGAGCTGGTTGTCGTTTTGTTGACAATTTTTGAGGTTTTGTTTGCGTTTTTTTGGTAGGCATTAGTTCACTCCGCCAGCTTTCAAGATCGCCTTTAAGCCAGTTTCACCACCAGCAAATCCACTGGCGACGTAGTCATTGATCACCATGTATGGCAGACCGTTCACGCCAAGTGACAGAGCTTTTTGGGTGTTGTCATCGATCTCTTTTTGGTGTGGTTTTTTGGTCATACAGTCAGTAAACTTCGCCTCGTCCATACCGACAGCTTTAGCAGAAGCCAGGAAGTAGTCTAACGGCAGTGGTGGAATTTTTTGCGGTACGGCAACGTTTTTCACGCCGATTCCTTTGTCAAAATAATCACGCTTGATGCGTGGCACGATATCGTGGGTATACTGCCAGTATTTGTCTTGGTCGGCGGCGCAAAAAGCAGCGTGAGCGCCAGTTTCTGTGTTGTCGGTGACTTCTTTGAGCAGTGTTACCACGCGGTGTTCGTAGCGAACTTTACCTGATTTGATATACTCATTTTTAAAGAAATCAGCGTTAGTGGCTGCTTCAACTTCGGCGCAGAATGAGCAAAAATAATCAGTATAATCAACAAACACATGCTTGGCTTCGGCAGAGCCTTGCGACATTTTTTCATTCCACGGTTTGCCGTCACCAACATGGCGATTTGGTGGACGATTAACGATGCCGTAGATAAACAATGCGACGATTGCCGTAATCAAAATGCCTGAAATAACCCAAATGATTGCTATGCCTGCTGATTTTTGTCGATTCATAGTTCCTCCTGTTTTGCTAATTCTGTATACATAAAGGCGATTTGTCCAGACTTGTAGAGTGAAAAGAGGCTTAACAGTAGGGCTATAATCAGGACGATGGTGCCAGCGACGGTGGCGGCAGTGGCAGCGGCAGCACCTGAGAAGAACACGGCAACGAGCGGCAGGATGAGTGATGTGCCGCAGGGAACGCAGCCCAGGCCGATGGCGGCAGCCACAGAGGCCAAGCCGCTGAGTCCGACTTGTCTGGTGACCGACTGTTCATTGCGTTTATTTTTCTTGGCAGTAAAAATGACGACGGTAATTGACAATCCTTGGAGAAGTGACACTACAAGGAGCAATGCGCCATTGAGTGAGCTGAAGCCCTGTTTGAATATATCAATGAACATGGTTCCAAAAAGGGAGATTTTGTCTAATATCGGCAACCGCGACATCATCAGTGGGCCGTAAAAGTTGGCGTTGATGGCAAAGAAAATAATGAGTGCAACGAGCAAAGATAGGGTAAGTGCCAGCAGTGCGTACTGTGGTAGGCTGAGGATTTTACCAACTCCTACCATAGCTGACTTGATGGACTGCTGTTTGTTATATACTCGGCAAAATTGAACCATGCATCCATTATACGTCAAAATTGCATAATAGTATGCATTCTGGTGAGGTTAGGTGACAGAATACACTATACACTGAGTGTATAAAACTCTTGTAATAACTAAACACCGGGTGTATAGTAAGAGTATGAGCGTTCAATATACCCTGTTAGGTTTTTTAGCGGAAGAGTCAAACTATGGCTATGAGTTGAAGAAAAAGTATGACGGCTATTTTGGTAAGGATAAACCAATTT
>CAUSLL010000032.1:0-3840 GCA_963532835.1 uncultured Candidatus Saccharibacteria bacterium | reverse complement strand
GCTACATCATCAACGAAGTACTGCGCATTTACGCCGCTCAGGGTCAAGACGTGGCTGACAAGCACCTGGAGATCATCGTTCGCCAGATGTTCAGTCGTGTTCAGATCGAAGATGCGGGTGACAGTGACTTTGTAACGGGTGACATCGTCTCCAAGGCTGCGGTGGTGAACACCAACAAGCAGCTGGCCGCTGAAGGCAAAAACCTCATCAGCTACACCCAGTTGCTACTCGGTATCACCAAGGTGTCCATTTGGAGCGACTCATGGCTATCTGCTGCGTCCTTCCAGGACACCACTCGCGTGCTGATCAACGCTGCCGTATCTGGTCGCGCTGACCACTTGCATGGCCTCAAGGAGAACGTCATCATCGGCCGCAAGATCCCAGTGGGGACGGGTGCTGTCGAAGAGGATGAAGCATCAACTGATGACGACACTGAGGAAATGGTTGAAGAATTCTCAGAGATGTAGTCACACTCGAGCCTAGTGACCGTGCAGTATTCTCCCCTCCATAACAGAGGGGAGAATTGTATATTATGATAATTTATGGTATAATAAAAGTATGAGTGAGCTGCTTGAGCAAATTGGACCTATTGGTATAGATGCTATACAATCACCTCAACCAGTTGACAGTGAGCTAAGGGGAGCTGTTTATCTGGCGGATTCTACGCTTTCGGATGGCGAGTCGCCAGTTGCTGTGCTTTTTTCGCAATGGTCGGACTACTGTGAGCGAACAAAACAGCAAGGGAGAACGGAAGTTTTGGCAGACCACATCAAGGGGTTGGCAGTTGCAGTGGATAATCCAGGGGTAAGTCCACAAGCAGACCCTATGAGTTCAGAAATCAAACAAGCTCTAAAAGAAGGCGATCTTTCAAAAGTGTCAAGATTGCAATGGGATGCTGTAGGCACGGCGCTCGACCAAAAGGGCTATGACTTTGGTGACGTGGAGCGACTGGTTGGTTATTCACTAGGTTCGCATTTGGCAGCATCCGCAGCAAAACATGCGCCAGGGGAAGTAAGCTTATCACAACTAGACTTATTTGAGACGCCGGTGATAAGTAAAAAGGCTAGTCAGGCTAAAACCATGGCCACATTAGCCATGCGTTTTCTTGCTCACGGTGGTGATAAATTGACAGAGACTATCGCTGCAAATCCTGATTGGGCAGCTCGATGCCGCGACGAAGATCCATTGCTACTACCAAAAATGGTACTGCAACGGCCAGCTGGTCTGTGGCAATACCCTCGAGCTATCACCCATCCTAAAAATGATATTATCAGTGATTTGATGAGCGCCAGCCATCGATCGCTCCGTGAAGCAGTGGTTACAGTGAGTGCCACTGATGCCGATAAAGTAAGTCCCATTAAAGATAATGAACGATTAGTGCAACGATTGGACTCGGCTGGTCTGTCGGTGATGGGCTTTGAGATCATGGATGCGGTGCATGCTTCTCAGGATAATATGGCCTGGTGGAAGGGCGTTCTGGAAGAGGTTGACGCTCGAGTTAAAAACCAGTAGATTTTTTAGGCTATGTGTGGTAAAATTATCCCAGAGTTTCCTCTTTTCGGAGTAAGCGGTGGTTTGAATGTGTACAGACCGCGTGCTCGGCAGAAAAGGTAAAGACACGGGGCGGAGTTGCTGAATCCAAGCCGTAGGCGCTAAGAGAAGCTGGTTTTTGCGTGTCAATGACGCGCCAGCCCACTCTGCGCCACCAGGCGAAATCGCCATCATTAGTAAATCAACCAAGGAGAAATTGGATGCCAACAATCAACCAATTGGTGCGCAAACCGCGCCAAACGGCTAAGAAAAAGTCCAAGTCGCCAGCACTGGGTCGCATTCACAACGCCCTAAAAACGCGTTACTACGACCAAAATGCACCGCTCAAGCGTGGCGTGTGTGTGCGTGTGACGACCAAGACACCAAAGAAACCAAACTCAGCTTTGCGTAAAGTTGCCCGCGTGAAACTAAACAACGGCTACGAAGTCTGGGCCTACATCGGTGGTGAAGGTCACAATTTGCAGGAGCACGCTGTGGTCTTGATCCGCGGTGGTCGTGTGCCTGACCTTCCAGGTGTGCGTTACCATATCGTCCGTGGCGCGTTGGACCTCCAAGGTGTCAACAACCGCAAGCGGGGCCGTTCGAAGTACGGTACCAAGAAAGGGGATAAGTAATCATGCCTCGTAAAGTTACCAAGAAATTACAACGCCAATTGCAACCTGACCGCCGCTACCAAAGCGTGCTGGTGCAGCGCCTGATCAATAAGTCAATGCTGGACGGTAAGAAATTGGCGGCTGAACGTGCTGTTTACACTGCGCTGGAAACTGCTGCCAAGAAATTGGATTCAGAAGATCCACTAGCAGTGTTTGAGAAGGCGTTGAAAAACGTCAGTCCAAACTTTGAAGTGAAAAGCCGCCGCGTCGGTGGTGCCAACTACCAGATTCCGTTCCCAGTTCAGGGACACCGGCAGTTGCATTACGCGTTTAGCTGGCTGGTGCAGTCAGCTCGCGCTCGCAGCGGTATGCCATACTCGCAGCGTTTGGCATTGGAAATCGTTGACGCTTACAACGAAGCTGGTACTGCCTTCAAGAAGAAGGAAGACACCCACAAGATGGCCGAAGCCAACCGCGCCTTTGCGCACTTTGCTCGCGGCTAATTATTTGAGCATGCAAGACATCGTCCGCTCCAGGTAATCTGGGGCGGATTTGCATTTTATGTGTAATTATGATATGATCAGAAGATGAATGAGCAACAATTTTCACCTGACCGAAAGCATAATTGTTACATTGACTTTGTTGGTGCCGCCCAGCGAATGCAGGAGAGGATAACAACTTTTGAGGAGACCCACAGAGGTCAGAGTGGGTTAGGTTATGTTCTTGATGATATCGCACAACCACATAGCGCGCAGGAAATGGTGAGCAGAGTAGCTAAAGGGCTGGGGGTCATCATAAATCCACGGGATCTATCCACTGGTAATCCTTTCCATGATCCGGTAAAGGTCATGATTGAGACCGCCAAAGGTGCAGTTATCGGCCTGGGGCTTTGCAAAGAGCAGCTTCGCGATACCGGCGTATCTCCCAAGGACTTAGTACCGAGTGATTTGAAGAGTCAAATGCATAAGCCGGGCGATATGAATGAACTACACAAGCTGGCGGAGCGGTATCTTGAACTCTCCGGTCATGGGCTGGCGTTGATGGACCCAGCTACGCAAGAAATAGTAGAATCCTGGATTGATGAAGCAACCCCGCAAATTGATCGACAAATCTTTACTAAAACAGGTCTAGGCATCTTTCTACGCAATGCTAATTTCAAATTGCAAGAGTGTGACGCGTACAAGATGAGGCACGAGGCTAATGCTGGTGGAGTGGACTGGGACGACTTGCTGGGCTATTGCCAGGAAAATCTTGAGAGTTAAATCATAAAATCAAGCTATTATTTTCTGTAGCTATCTGGTATAATTGGCAATAAGAGTAGTTTTTTGGTGCCAAAAAATTGACCAAAGATCTCGACAAATTAACGTAATATAAAGGAAAATTATGGCAGAGACGAATGTTCCGCTGAAAAATTTTAGAAATATCGGTATTATCGCCCATATTGATGCCGGTAAAACGACGACAACTGAGGGTATTTTGTACCGCACTGGTTTGACCCACAAAATCGGTGTGGTCAAAGGCGACGGCGACGGTGCAACCACCGACTGGATGGCGCAGGAAAAAGAACGTGGTATCACCATCACCTCTGCAGCGGTGACCTGTTTCTGGAAGGGTCATAAGATCAACATCATCGACACCCCAGGGCACATCGACTTTACCGCTGAGGTGGAGCGTTCACTGCGCGTGCTCGACGGTG
>CAUSLL010000031.1:0-3969 GCA_963532835.1 uncultured Candidatus Saccharibacteria bacterium | reverse complement strand
CTCATATCGATGCGGATCATGGCGTGTTCGTCGTCAAATAATTCGCGGCACAGGCTGCGGGCTACCTCTGTTTTGCCCACACCGGTGGGGCCGAGGAAGAGGAAGGAACCGATTGGCCGGTTGGTATCACTGAGGCCAGCGCGCGAACGGCGAATAGCGCTCGCCACCGCGGCGATGGCTTTGTCTTGACCAATCACTTGGGTGCTGATATTTTCCTCTAATTTAGTTAATTTGCTTGATTCGGTCTCAATCAGCCGCTCCACCGGTATGCCCGTCCAGCGCGCCACTACACTAGCAATATCGTCGGGTGTGACTTCTTCGCGCAGTAAGCGGTCGGCCGGTGGAATAGCGGCCAGTTCTTGGCGGGCGGCAGCCAGCTTTTTCTCCAGCTCTGGCAGGTCGCCGTATTTGATGCGGCTGGCAGTTGCCAGGTCGGCGTCGCGCTCAGCAATTTCCAGTTGTGAGCGTAAACTATCCATTTTTTCAGTAGCGGTATTAACGGTCTGGAGAATGTCTTTTTCATGCTGCCATTTATTGTCAATCACCTCGGCCTGAGCCCGAAGGTCGGCGATTTGCTGATTAATCTCCTCTTTGCGGGCTTTGGCGTGGTCGGATTTGTCTTTTTTCAGCGCGGCTTCTTCAATCTCCAGCTGCAAGCGGCGGTTATTCAGCCGGTCCAGGGCAATCGGTACACTCTCAAGTTGCATCTTCAGAGCGCTGGTCGCTTCATCCAACAAATCTACTGCTTTGTCAGGTAAAAAGCGGTCGGGCAGGTAGCGAGTGGACAGCCGCGCCGCCGCCACGATGGCATCGTCAGAGATTTTAACGCCGTGATGCACCTCGTATTTTTCTTTCAGACCGCGCAAAATTGCCACGGTGTCGTCAAAACTTGGTTCGCCGACGTAAACTGGCTGAAAGCGCCGTTCCAGGGCCGCATCCTTCTCGACATGCTGGCGATATTCCGCTAAGGTCGTCGCGCCGATCATGTGTAGTTTACCGCGGGCTAGGGCGGGTTTGAGCATGTTGCCGGCGTCCATACTGCCTTCGGTTTTGCCGGCACCGACCATGGTGTGAATTTCATCAACGAACAAAATAATTTCGCCAGCAGCCTCTTCAACTTCTTTCAAAATTGCTTTAAGGCGCTCTTCAAATTGACCGCGAAAACTCGCTCCAGCCAATAAACTAGAAATTTCCAAGGAAATCAGTCGCTTGTCCTTCAGCGAGGCCGGTACGTCGCCTTTGACGATGCGCTGCGCCAGGGCCTCGACGATGGCGGTTTTACCAACACCCGGCTCGCCGATGAGGACCGGATTATTTTTAGTGCGCCGGCTGAGGATCTGCATGGTGCGGCGAATTTCCTCGTCGCGGCCGATGACTGGGTCGAGTTTGCCCTCACGCGCCAGTGCCGTGATGTCCGTTCCAAACTGCTCGAGGGGCTTGGTGGTTTCTTCTTGGTTCATGGTTGGTGGCATATGTCCTCCTTTTTCTGTGGGCTGAGCCCCGTATTGTTACGTTGCGGCAAGAGACAGTGTGAGGTGATGTGCTTATGAGCTGCTTAAAATTTTTCGTTCATAATAGCTCGATCGTTTGCTGAGTTCAGCGTTGAGTTGGTCAATACCGCCAAATTGTTCAACCAGTGTCTGGCGATTTGAGAATAAATTGGTGCCCAGTCCCATGCGGTCGCCATCTACCGTCACACCCAGTGCCGCCAGGGTCGATGGATACATGTCAAAGGTGGCAAATTGGCGGTTGGTGGCGCGAGTTGGCTGAACGGCAGGGTTGATGAAGGCGTTGTAGACGGTTCGTTGGTAGGGGGCGCCGGCGATTTTCTCTTCGTAATATGGCGTTTGCATACCAAGGTGATCACCACTGATGATGATAGTAGTGTTGGCGTAAAATGGTTGTTGTTTAGCCCATTCGACGAAAGACGCGATTTGTTTGGAAGCGCAGGCATGGACGTTGTCGTACTTTGCTTCAAATTGTTGTTTGCAAGCCTCATTGTCCAGCCAGCCATCAGTAAAGTGTGTGTCAACGGTCAGCATTTGCAAGTTAAATGGCTTGTCTAATTTACTGAGGCGAGTGGCTTCATCGCGGGCAAATTGGAAAAGTTTTTTGTCTTCATAGCCCCACCACACTTTGTAGTCCTGAGGAATCAAGCCGTGCTGCTGAGCGTAGGTGAAGTCGATGATGTGGTAATCACCGTGTTGCTCTAGCAGCTTATCGCGCCCACCAAATGTTTTGTCTGAGCCCATGACAAATGATTGATTATAATCAGCTTTTTGGAGTACTTGCCCGAGGGTATAAGCACCAGGCAAGAATTTATTGAAATCACCCATGCCGTTGCGGTCGCGGCCGCCAAACACGCCACCGTCTTTGAGTGGTACACCAGCTGATTGTGCGGTCATACCAGCGACTGTCCAGGTGGTACCATGGGCAGGTAGGGCGCCACCGAGGCCTGAGGCCTGGTGTGAAAATGAAGTGTTGGTCAGCGCCAATTTCTCCAGCTCTGGAATGACTGATTTGTCGCTCATGCCGCCGTTGGCTTTGGAGGCAGGCGTATTTTCCAGCGACTCAACATAGATGTAAATTAAGTTACGTTTGGTGCTTGGAAACGTCAATTTGACGCCGCGCGGATCGACATAGTGCTTGTCGTAGATTTTTGATGATTGAGTAAGAGCGCTGACATAGGCTGGGATGCTGAAGCTTTGTGCCAGGAGTGTCAGGCTGACAACAAAAATACCACTTGCATAATAGGTTTGATGACGCAGTCGAAATGGCATTGTCTTCCAGCGTAGTTTGAGGAGTATAGGGAGTAGTAAGATGACAAATAATCCAATAGCATATGGCACATTGCTCCAAACTGCTGAAACCAGGCTACTGGATTGTCCGCCCGCCAGGCCGTTGTTGAAATAGAACAAAATCTCATCAATTTTGGCGTCGCGAAATTGCACGGTTTTGTACTGGCTGGCGACGATGAATACTGCGCTGAGGGCCAGCATCAGGACGATGCTAATGCGGACAAAAGTGCGAAAACTGCAGACACGGCTGAGAATCTTTTTCTTCATATTATCTAATTATACCACTATACGCAGTAGGCGTTGATGCGCTTAGGGCTTATCATTTTGGCACAAAGCGCGTATACTGATAAGCATGAACGGAACGAAAACGCGACGTCAAGGCTTTGGAGTGAGTTGGTGGATCGGTCTTGGACTGTTTGTGGCGTTGATTGGCTTCATGGCGTTTGATATTTTGCAGCGTGAAGGTGGGTTTGGTAAGAGTGATGACGTGTTGGTGATGGGTACCAATGCCGGCTTTAAACCGTTTGAGTACAAGCAGGGCAATGAAATTGTTGGGTTTGATGTTGATCTAGCCAAGGAGATTGCGCGCAGCATGAATAAAGAATTGAGGATTGAAGACATGTCGTTTGACGGATTGCTACCAGCGTTGGAATCAGGGCAAATTGACATGGCGGTAGCTGGCATGTCGGTGACGCCGGAGCGTGCTAAAAACGCGCTGTTTTCCGAGCCGTATTATTCAGCATCGCAGCGGATTATTGTCAAAAAAGGTAGCCCAATTCGTAATAGGTATCAGCTGACGGGCAAGAAAATTGGTGTGCAGTTAGGTACGACGGGGGACACGCTGGCCGGGAAAATTGCTGGCGCTAAGGTGTCGCAATTTCCGACCGCACCAAGCGTGTTGACCGAGCTCAATGCTGGTGGCGTCGAGGCGGTTATTTTGGATGATGCGCCGGCTGCTCAGTACACGGCGGGCTTTCCGGATCTAGAAATTTTACCGGGTGAGTTATCGAGTGAGCATTATGCGATTGCCATCAAAAACAATAACCATGACTTGCTCGAAAAAATTAACCGAGTGTTGGCGGAGATGAAAAAAGACGGTCGGTACGACAATCTCATTCGCAAACATTTTGGGCCGAGGGCTCTTGAATCAATGAAGAAAAAGGAGCTTGAA
>CAUSLL010000030.1:0-4283 GCA_963532835.1 uncultured Candidatus Saccharibacteria bacterium | reverse complement strand
GGCTATGAGTTGAAGAAAAAGTATGACGGCTATTTTGGTAAGGATAAACCAATTTTAACCGGTCAAGTATATTCAACCCTGGCGCGGCTCAAACGCGACAACAAGGTCAAAGAAATTACTGACACCAGCGAATCAGGCGGACCGGACCGGGTTCGATATGAAATTACCGATGAGGGCAAGCAAGATTTGCAGGCATGGCTGGAATCACCAGAAGCGCCGTCGCCGCAGCTGCAAGCGACGATGTATATCAAAGCGGTGCTGGCTATCCTGAAAGACGGCGATGCATCACCGTATTTAGACAACCAACGGCAGGCGCATATCCAACGGATGCGCGAGCTGACAGCGCAGCGGCGCGATAGCAATTTGTCGGACATGCTGCTAATTGACCACGCACTGTATCATTTGGAGGCGGACTTGCGCTGGATTGAATTAACTATTTCGCGGTTAACGCGGCTCAAGGAGGAAATTTTACATGAGCAAACCAATGATTAGCGCTAAAAATATCACAAAGTCGTTCGGGCAAACGCATGCACTGCGCGGCGTCAGCTTGGACGTCGAGGCGGGCGAGGTGCTGGCGATCATGGGTCCGTCGGGTTCTGGTAAGTCGACGCTGCTACATAGCTTGGCGGCGATTACTAAAGTTGATAGTGGTGAAATTGAGTTTGACGGCCAGCGGATTGACAAACTGAATGATGATAAGCGCAGTATGCTACGGCGCACCAGTTTTGGCTTTGTTTTTCAGTTTGGGCAGTTGGTGCCGGAACTAACGGCGCTGGATAATGTGGCATTGCCGCTGCTACTGAACGGCGTCAAGCGTAAAGAGGCCTATCAACGGGCAAAAACATGGCTGAACAATGTTGAGTTGGGGGATAAAGCCGACAGTATGCTCGGCGAGTTGTCGGGTGGACAAATGCAGCGCGTGGCGATCGCCCGGGCCATGGTGATTGAGCCAAAAGTGTTGTTCGCTGACGAGCCGACTGGTTCACTAGATAGTCTGAACTCAGAAAAGGTCATGGAATTATTCATCAAAACCGCCAAAGAGCACGGCACGACAGTCATCATGGTGACGCATGAGCCGACGATTGCCGCCTACGCTGACCGGGAAATCATCGTCCGTGACGGGCAGATTTCTGGCGCTGAGGCAGCGGTAAACCCGGCACAGACGAGGGCTGATAAAGCTAAGGCGAGGATTGTCTGATGAGCGTTAGTTGGATGTTACTACAAAAGTCTGGTCGCCAGTCGTTTGCGCGTCTGGGCCTAACCACGGCGGCGGTGGCGTTGGGGATCGTACTAGTGTGCTGCTTTACGGCTGGTATCAATGGGCTTATGAGACGCGCTGGAGGATCAGCCATCAGCCTGGCGGCACACCAAGCTAGTCGCAAAGAGGCTTCACAGCAACCAATTGCTGGTATTGAGCCATTAAGAATTAGTAATGTTGTGCGACTTGGTAATGCGTCAAAGTGGCGCGGTCAATATATCCAGGCCTACTCGATGTACGGTACGGCTAAATCGCCGCAGTTTGCTAAATTGAAAACGCCGCAGGCTGGTGAGTATTACTTATCGAAAGCGTTGGCTGATGCGGTGGCCCAACATCCTGAGGATGATATCTTGGCGCGCTTTGGTAGTAACACTAAGTATCTCGGCGTACTCCCTAGTGAATATGTTAGCGGCCCAGATGCTCTCATGATGGTACGTGGTGCCAGCGCTGATGAAGTGGCGGCAAGTGATGCTGTCGCGAAAGCTCGAGGGCAAGCTTCCTACTTTGCTAATGTTTACCGGACGGATGCGAATGGGCTAACATCAAATGTCGGACTAGATCCCATATCCATCACCGTACTTGGCGTTGGTGGAACCATCTTACTGTTTCCGATCATCATTTTCGTGTCAGTGGCGACACAGCTGGGTGCGGCACAGCGTGAAAAACGCTATGCTGCCTTGCGGCTGATCGGTGCGACCAAGCGGCAGGTGGCGCGGGTATTGATGTTGGAATCGCTGTTGGCGTCAGTGGTTGGCGTGATTATCGGGCTGGGTGCGTTTTGGCTATTACAAGCACCGCTGCAGAATTTCAAGATGGACGGCATGCGGTTTAATCCTGGCGATTTAGCGTTAACTGCCACGCAATACGCGCTGATTATTGGCTTGACGTTGGGGCTGACGATGTTTGTTAACTGGCGACGGATGCGTCGAGCGCAAATTTCGCCACTGGGCGTGTCGCGTTCAGTCGAAAAAGTGAAGAAGTTGCGTGTGTGGCGGCCGCTGGTGCCAGTAACTGGTATTGCGATCTTTGCCTGGTTATCGTCAAAGCCGGGGTTGGATTGGCTGACAGCAAATAAAGAATCAGCTATGCCAATGCTACTGCTGATGGCGGCCTTGCTGTTGGTGATGTTTGGACTTGTCCTGGCCGGTGGTTGGTTGACGAATAAGTTATCATTACTAGCGGCACGCTGGGCGAATAGTGCCTCAATGTTGATTGCCGGTAAGCGTACAGCAGTGCACTCGCGAACGGTGTTCCGTGGTGTGAGCGGTGTCGTGTTGGCGTTGTTTGCGGGTAGTTTTTACTTGACGGCGACGAGTGGCATTGAGAATTTAAATGTTCAGGCTATCAGAGACAATGGGTATTCACAGTTGAAGCATGGTACCGCAGCTGTCATCGGCCGTTCACTGCCGGGTGATATGGCGAAGCAGCTGAACCAGCAGTCGTATGTCACGTCAGTAGCGACGATCTATCCACGTGAGGATGGCAATGCAATTCGCTGCCAGGACTTGGCAATATACACTGAGCACACCTGCCCAAGTAATGCTCGGCCCGACCAATTTGCGCTGTTGAATTTTGACGCGCCAGTGGTCAAAAATGTATCGCTAATTAACGATACGGTTGATACGAACAGTGCCAAGGAATATTTGGTAACAGTAAAATCAGACAATGATCTTGAGAAGTTACGTAGCATGGTTGTGATGCGCGCTAACCAGTACGATCTGACATACGTAGTGGGTGGCACTGATTCCAAAAAACCGCATATCAATCCAACGATTCGCGAATTTGCCAACTTAGCCTATGTTGGTATTGGCGTGACGTTATTTGTGGCAGTGGCGAGCCTGATCGTTTCGACGATTGGCGGGCTGATGGAGCGTCGCCGTTCGCTATATACTTTGCGTCTCAGTGGTATGCGCCTCGTCCAGCTGAAGCGTTTGGTGATGGTTGAATCGGTGGCGCCGCTGCTGATCACCTCGATCCTGTCGTGTGGTATCGGTGTTTGGACGGGGGCAGTATTCACGAAGATGTTCTCGACGACACTGAAGCCGGTGTTAACACCAACCTACTTTGCCATCGTTGGTGCTGGTCTGGCGGCAGCTATCATCGGTATTTACTTGATCCTGCCGATGGTCGACAAGCTGACGCGGGCGGAGGCTAATCAAACCGAGTAATTTTGTCTGCAGGGCGGTCTAATGAAAAGCGTTCCAGGTGCTGGCCGGAGCGCTTTTTCTTGCTATGAGCGCAACTTTGAATGACTCAAGCCACACGGAGCTAGGTATCTGTAATTGATAGGAGTGAAGGGACTATTAGTGAAACGTCACCCGGTCATCAGCGACGCTGACGGTCACCGTCATGCCATCATGAATCCGCCCGTCGATGAGCTCCAGCGCCAATGGGTCAAGCACCCGTTTTTGCACCAAGCGCTTCAGTGGTCGGGCGCCAAAGGCTGGGTCGTAACCGTCGCGGGCCAGCATATCGCGGACGCTATCATTAAACTCCAGCGTAATGTCGCGGCTGTCTTTGACCTGGCGGGCGACTTTATTCAACTGGACATCGACAATTGCCCGCATAGCCTCTGGTCGAATGCGGTCAAAAATGACAATGTCATCGATGCGGTTGAGGAATTCTGGACGGAAATGCTGGCGCAATATATCAAGCATCTGATTATCCAGTGCCGACAAATCGTCACCAGAAAAATCCATGATTGCCTGCGAGCCGACATTGCTGGTCATGATGATTACCGTGTTGGAAAAATCGACTGTTCGCCCCTGGCCATCGGTCAGGCGGCCGTCGTCGAGTACCTGGAGGAGCACGTTAAAGACATCGGGGTGGGCCTTTTCGATTTCGTCAAACAGCACCACGCTGTAGGGGCGGCGGCGCACCGCTTCGGTGAGTTGGCCGCCTTGGTCATAACCAACGTAGCCTGGCGGCGAGCCAATCAGACGGGCTACGGCGTGTCGCTCCATATATTCGCTCATATCGATGCGGATCATGGCGTGTTCGTCGTCAAATAATTCGCGGCACAGGC
>CAUSLL010000029.1:0-4424 GCA_963532835.1 uncultured Candidatus Saccharibacteria bacterium | reverse complement strand
CCTAGCCGCGCCACATTGGCGTCAATTTCATCAAAACTCCAGGCTTTACAAATCTCGTACACCTGCTTATACAGCGGATCGTCCAGCACAAACGATTGCTTGGCTAGCTCATCAATTTCCGCCCGTGCCTCTGGTGACTCCTTGGCTGCCCGCGCCCCTTCAACATACATACGACTCATAAATTCGTTGCGCTTATCAGCCGGAATAGCGTCTAGTTTGCTGACATCACCGTCAATTTCGCGCAGAATCGCCCACATGCTCTTGCCGACATGTGTGCCGACGTCACCGTGGTAACTCACTCGGTGTACTGACGCACCATCTACCGCCAGCAAATTCGCCATGGTGTCCGCCAAAATCGCATTTAACGCATGGCCGATGTGCATAGCCTTAAACGGATTTGGACAATTGGTCTCAATGACCACTGTTTTTCCTGCACGATTAGTCGCCGGCCGCACTTTCAGCGATTCCAACACCGCTTGATCGCTTAACGTCACGTTGATAAAGCCTGGTCCAGCCACACTCACCTCGCCCAACTCCTCATGACCACGCAACTCTTCTGCGATCGCCTCGGCAATCTCACGTGGATTTTTACCCAAGGGCTTCGCTAGCTGCAGCGCCACATTCGTCGCAAAGTCACCAAACTTTGGATCAGGACGCGTCAACTGCACCGTCGTTTCAATATTAAATAGCTTTGCAATAACTTCTTGAATTGTGTGTTCCATCACCACCAGTATACCACCAGATCAACTAGTCTTCCACTATGTCCAAGTCCAACGCCGTGGCGGAGATTAAACTCGATCCCCGGACATGACGCAAAATATACGACAACGTTGATAAATCATCCTGTGTAGGCAACGCTTGTGGTTGCTGTGATAACGCTTGCTCTTCAGCCATTAATTTCCTTTTTTGTTTCATTCTTTATATGTTATGATAGTATCATATTATTTTTAATTTGTCAATGAGATGTGTTCGGTAAGTTAATTTATTCTTTAGGCAAGTGACGATCACCCTTACTGACTATTCCCTTAAATACACTACCCTTCGTCAAAATCTTCTTCAGCTTGTTCCGCATAGCCTTTCTCGTCTCTGGACTAGCCTCTACATAAGAATGCTGAATTATACTAAGCCAGTTGTCCCTACTATCACCAATATTAATTTTCAGGTTATGGTCCTTCAATACAGCCGCAGATGGTCCACCAGAAAAATCCTCCGCCTTATCGCTTGAGATAGATATCGGTAGAATATCAACACCGGCCTCTAGGGCAATATGTGCCGCTGCAGAACCAATCTTACGATGCTCCACTGATTCGTGGTCTGAAAACCCTGCCATAACTAATATCTCACCGTCTTTAACTCGCTCAACAGCCTCCTTATAATCATCTTCAGTAAAGGGAACTGGTTTTTTATTTTTCCTATCCGTCCATTTATATGGTACAGGGATAAAGTTTTCTCTTCCCGTTAAAACATATTGTATAGGCTCCGGATTAAATCCACCCACACCTTCTTTTATCCAATCACCGTTGGTTGAAGCTATCCCGATACTAGTCTTACCCACCAAAGAGGCTAAATAGCTAGCAGTAGGCACATCAAGCCCAGACTCATGTGATGTAATCACCACAAGTCCCCTGTTCTTCTCCTTAGCTCTTTCTGCCGCTTCAATTAGATTATCTTCACCAGATATATCAACATTGCCGCGACCATGCATTACGTCCATCAAAGCCCTCAGACCCAAAGACAAACGAATATCCGCTTTTGGCAATCCTAACTCTTCACCAGCGGCTTTCATTTTTTTCACTGCAGGGTGCTTAGATAAAAACGTTTTTTCAGATGGTTCCATACTTTTATTATATCATATAAAACCCTATCGTGTCAATAGGTAAGTGTTTAAGCTTATCTTGAAACCCGTCCGCTAATACCACTTGGCTCTATCTGGAAGCAGCTGCTCTAATGAGTCCATCAAAGAGCGGGTGTGGCCGAAATGGACGAGATTTAAACTCTGGGTGAGCTTGTGTAGCGATGAAATAGTCACAGTGTGGCGATTCAACAAATTCCACCAATCTGCCGTCTGGCGAGGTGCCCGAAACAACCAAACCACCTTGTTCAATCGCCTGAACAAAATCTTGATTCACCTCATATCGGTGGCGGTGTCGCTCTGTCACCTCTGTTGTACCATACGTCTTTGCCACGAGTGAGCCTTCTTTCAGCACTGCTGGATAATCACCAAGGCGCATCGTGCCACCGGTCGATTCCTTACCTGCCTGCCCATCCATCAGATAAATTACGTTCGTGCCCTGACCTGCACCAAATTCCTCACTATTAGCACCATCCACACCGCCTCGACGTGCCGCGGCAATTACCGCTGTTTGCATACCCAAACAAATACCCAAATATGGTTTATTGTGCTCCAGACAATACATTGCCGCTGCAATTTTTCCTTCAACACCGCGTGAGCCAAATCCGCCCGGCACCAACACAGCATCAACCTCAGCAAAATCGTCATCACTGGCAGTCTCTGAATTTATCCACCGTATATTGACTTCACAATTCTCCGCCCAGGCTGCCGATTTGAGCGCTTCAGTCACCGACAAATACGTATCGGTATTGTCAATATATTTTGCCACCAGACCAACGGTTACTTCACGAGCATAATCAGTCGTGTCACGCGTGGCGAGATTTTCCCAGCGAGTCAAATCAGGCTCCGTTGTTACTCCAGTAAATTCACTCAACATTGGTCCCAGGTCGCGTGCAACCGTCAGCGGCACCTCATACACGGTATTGACATTTGGCATCATGATGATACCCTCGGGGCGTACACCAGAGGAGATAGCGATTTTTTCGCCAACACTACGCGGCGGTTTATCGTGACCCTCAGTCCGCACCGCCACGACGTCTGGCATGATCCCAAAACCACGGAGCTCCGCCATGGCATTTTGTGCAGGCTTTGTTTTGTACTCCTGACTCGCTTCCAAAAACGGCACATACACCACATGAACAAAGAGACAATTATTCCTGCCTACTTCTTGTGAAAAATCACGAATTGCTTCGATAAAGCTCAGACCTTCGTAGTCCCCGACCGTACCGCCGATTTCTACAATGTGAACATCGCCCTCAGCTGCTTCGTGAATAGATTTTTTAATAGAATTGGTCAAATGTGGCACTAGCTGCACTGTTTGCCCACCAAATTTACCAGCTCGTTCATCAGCGATGAGATCACGCAGAAGCCTACCTGACAGGGTAGTATTTTTCCGCGTCAACTCCAAATCCAAAAAGCGTTCATAATGCCCCAAGTCCAAATCAGTCTCGGCACCATCCTTAGTTACAAAGCATTCACCGTGTTCTTTGGGATTTAATAATCCAGCGTCAACATTCAAGTACGGATCACACTTTTGTACGGACACCGACAGGCCTTTGGCTTGCAACACCGCACCAATACTTGCCGCCGTGATTCCCTTACCAACACCAGACAGCACTCCACCAGTTACAAAAATATACTTCTTCGTCATCACTTCTCCAACCTATCAAAAGAGGCGCCGAATCGACACCTCTGTTGTTTTATTCACAACCGTCACACACTGTCAAACTTGCGGGATCGAGCGGTGCTGCAATGCCACCAGATTTTTTTGCCTGGTCGTCGGCTGCCTGCTGGACTGCTTTCATCGCTGCGTCGATAGCACTTAATTTTTCTTCCAATGTCATGTCGTCAGAAATAATTTGACTTGCGTTCATGTTCCTGTCTTTCTATATATTTAGTATCTGCTTATGCTTATAATACGCTATATGTAGCGGTTATGCAACATAGTGTAGCCAATTTCCTGTTGTAGTTTTTTCATCAAGTTTGCCGATTGGCATGATGTAAATTTGCCTATGTTCGACGCGTGGCATAAAGTCACCCAGCTTGTTAGCATAAGCCTCCAAGGCCGCTGCTTCCTCTTCCTCCGGTAGCTCTTGTACTGTTGTCGTCAAAAATACAGCACTCTTTTGATCGTTCCAAACCACAAATTCGACAACACCACTGCGGTAAGCATTGACGGCGTGACGAGATTGTCGGTCAGAAATCCAAATAATGTTGTCATTTTTATAACGTACAAAGTGGAGCGGCGTCACTAGCGGTGTTCTGTCACGATTGACGGTTGCCAAGGCGCCAACTTCCACGGTGTCTAAGATATCTGTTGTAATTTTGTCCATAGTAGTTATTTCGTGGTATTTACTTCATAGCTAGTGTTAGTGCTCTCAAAGAAATTGACGAGTTCCAGGGTATCGTTTGCGGTAGCCATCCACTTGGCTGGGTTGGCTACGTTATACTCAGGCTCAAAGCCAAGCTCGACCAAACGGCGGTCAGTCATGTGCATGACGTATTGGTTAACATAATCAGCGTTTAAGCCGAGGATTCCCTTTGGCAACATATCCTTGTTGTACTCTTTCTC
>CAUSLL010000028.1:0-6294 GCA_963532835.1 uncultured Candidatus Saccharibacteria bacterium | reverse complement strand
TATTCATCATATACACTCATCATAACGCTCCCAAATCTTTTAGTGCTTGTTCAAAGCTTGTCATGGCTCGCCGAAAACTTTGCGCGGTCAGTTTCACGTTGGTTTCGTGGGCGATTTGATTGCGCAATTTATGCGCCGCCCACAACCCATTTTCATCCGTCCAGTCACCCTTGCGAGCTCTCAGTCTGTCGCCCATCGTCGTACCTGCCACGCCGCAATCGCGCATGGCTTTGTCGAGCAGCTTGTCAGCTTTGACGATTGCCATTTGCAGACCATCCGAACCGCCCGCCTTGGCGCCGTGTTGAATCGCCCGCCAAACTTTTCGGTACATTTCCCTGTCAAGCTTTTGGTGCCCGCGTGATGTCAATTGGATAAAAATAATCAACAACGCGCCAATCACCAACGCCGCTACCACCAGCGCGATCAACAAGCCGTCCATCAGGCAGCCTCCACTTCTGAGGCCAACTTCAACAAGTTGCTGTCTGATTGGCGGTCACCAATCAGCTGGACGCCAATTGGCAAGCCTTCGTCACTAGTTCCAGCTGGCACGGAAATCGCTGGCAGTCCCGCCAAGCTAGCTGGCACCGTCATGATGTCTGCTAGGTACATCTTGATCGGATCATTGGTATTTTCGCCAAGTTTAAAGGCTGGCGTTGGTGCGACCGGCATCAGCAGCGCGTCGTACTCAGCGAACAACTGCTTGAACTCATTGATGAGTAAGGTGCGCGCTTTTTGCGCCTGCATATAGTAAGCGTCAAAGAAACCGCTCGACAGCACAAAACTACCGATCATAATTCGCCGCTTATTTTCCGTCGTAAAGCCTTCGTTGCGGCTGCGACCATATAATTCCGCCAGCGTTTTCGCTTCAGCTGCCCGATGACCATAGCGCACGCCATCATAACGTGCCAAGTTTGACGATATCTCTGCCGGCACAATGATGTAATACATCGCCAGCGAATGTTGCATCATACTGAGGTCCACTTCTTCAACGGCATAGCCCAGCTGCTTTAATTTTGCTGCATAATCAAGCGTTTTTTGGCGAACTGCCGCATCCACGTCATCAGTCATACACTGCTTAACTAAACCAATTTTTTTCTTGGTAAATTCTGGCTGGCTCTGCCAAAAGTCCGGCAGTGTTGTCATATCCTTGTTGTCGCGGCCCGCCATGATTTCCATCACCAGATTAGCGTCATCCGCATTCGTCGCGAAACAACCAATGGTGTCGGTGCTTGAGGCCATAGCAACCACGCCGTAGCGGCTGACCGCGCCGTAGGTTGGCTTGACACCGACCACACCGTTAAAGCTGGCAGGCTGACGAATCGAACCGCCAGTATCGGTACCCAACGCAAACGGCACCACGTCAAGCGCCGTCACTACCGCCGAGCCGCCCGATGAACCGCCAGCTACGCGAGTTTTATCCGTGGCGTTTTTGGTCGGACCAAAGGCTGAGTTTTCTGTTGAACCGCCGTGAGCAAAGGCATCCAAATTCGCCTTGCCGATGCAGATTGCGCCTTCAGCTTCTAATTTTTCAACGGCCGTAGCCTGGAGTGGCGCGTTAAAATTCTCGAGCATTTTTGCAGCGGCAGTTGTCGGCGCCCCAAAGGCCAAGAAATTGTCTTTCACAACAAACGGCACACCAGCCAATCGCCCAGAAATCTCACCCTGATCAACCTTAGCTGCTCGCTCCAACGCCCGCTCTTCCGTCAAACTCAGCAGTGCATGATAGTCCTCAACGTCACGCACCCGCTGCAATGCTTCCTTGACATTTTCGACTGCACTTTTTCCGGTAAAATCACTAATCCGACTCATCACAACACCTGCGGCACTTTCACTTGATTGTTCTGTTTCTCAGGCGCTAGCTCAAGCAACTCGTCCCGAGATATTCCCGGCTTGACCTCATCTTCCCGCCAGACATTTTCCAGGCCCGTCACTTGATAGGTTGGCTCCACGCCAGACGTATCGAGCTCGCCCAATTGATTGATATATTCTACGATTTTCTCCACGTCCTGTCGCAAGCCATCCACTTCGCCATCTGCCAATTGCAAACCGCTCAAATCCGCCAAGCGCTGGACATCACTATTAGAAATTGCACTCATGAACTCATTATACCACTTGAAAATTAATTACAGAAAATCACCCGCCCCCATACCTAGGAGCGAGTGATAGGTAACACCCAACTAACTAGTCAAGTAGGTAGCTTGAGTTGTATTTGAAGTTTGATTTTTTGATGCTTGGCTTGTCATGAGCCTGCACTGCCAGCGTGATAGCCAAGGCAACTGCGACAACACCGGTGATTGCGATCAACGTGATAGCCAATGGGCGTGATTTGTTGTAGCCGTTGATAATCTTGCCGATAAAGAATATCACAACTGCCAATACTGCCAAGCACATCAGTGATGGCAAGAAGTTACCCAAGTACAGTGTTGTGTATACTGAACCAGCATCGGAAACGCCGATCAATAGCAACGAGCTAATCAATACACTGATGAGATTTGCGACCAGTGGCAACGCCGCCAATACGATCATGAACAAGCTACCATAGGTTGTCAGTTTGTAAGCCAATCGACCAGTGTAACCGCTACGGTCAGCGGCAATTGTGCGTGTTACGCGGCCAAATAGGACAAATGCCAACACTGAAAATAGTACTGCCAAAATACCAACGGCCAAAATGTTTGCAGTGATCGAGCCGCTCAACATCAAACCAAACGACATCGCTTCTTTTGCAGACCACATGCCGAACAACATTGGTACGAGCACTACACTGGTGATTGCAGCAAATGTTACTGAAACCATTGCTAATGCGTATTCAAATGTAAGCCATTTTGCTTGCGAAGCAGCGCGTGGAGCCATGTACTCAGCTTGCTCGACGACTGGAGTTTCTGTTGTTTTCAATTCTGCCATATAATTCTCCTCCTTATTATGGTTATCTTTAGTGTACCATTGTTTGCTTAATTTCTGCAATCAAATCACGCAGCTCCGCCGCTTTTTCGAACTCCAGATTGGCGCTATGCAGTTCCATTTGACCAGTCAATTCCTTGATCAGCGTTGGATATTCGTCTTTCGGAATCTTCTTCAAATCAAGCTTTGGCTTTTTGTCCGATTCTTTTTGCGGAATGATAGAGCGCAGGCCATCGTCAATCTTCTTCTGGATGGTTTGCGGCGTGATGCCGTGCTCTTCATTATATTGCTGCTGAATTGCACGCCGACGATTCGTCTCGTCAATCGCTCGCCGCATACTGTCAGTTACATTATCACCATACATCAACACTCGTCCATCGACATGCCGCGCCGCCCGGCCAATCGTCTGGATCAGCGCCTGTTCACTACGCAAGAAACCTTCTTTATCAGCATCCATGATCGCCACCAGACTGACTTCCGGTAGATCCAGCCCCTCGCGTAGCAAATTGATACCAACTAATACGTCGTACGTCCCCAGCCGCAAATCTTTGAGAATATCACCGCGCTCCAATGTGTCAATTTCACTATGTAGATACGCCGTTTTCACGCCATTATCGGTCAGGTAGGCGCTTAAGTCCTCAGCCATACGCTTGGTCAAGGTCGTTACCAATACGCGGTGACCGTTGGCGATGGTCTGGCGAATCTCCTCCATCAAATCATCAACCTGGCCTTCAGTCGGCCGCACCTCAATTGGCGGATCAAGCAGCCCCGTCGGCCGAATCAGCTGCTCAGCCGGCTTTGGCGAATGGGTAATTTCATAGTCACCCGGCGTCGCCGACACATAAATCGCCTGGTGAATATGCTGATCAAATTCATCAAACCTCAGCGGACGGTTATCCAGCGCACTCGGCAGACGGAACCCGTGCTCCACCAGCACTTCCTTGCGCGCCCGGTCACCGTTATACATACCGCGGACTTGCGGCAAGGTCATATGCGACTCGTCAACCAGTAGCAGCCAATCATCCGGAAAATAATCAATCAACGTCGCTGGTTGCTCACCCGGTTCACGGTCGGTCAGGTAGCGCGAATAATTCTCGATGCCTTTGACAAAGCCAGTTTCTTTGAGCATTTCTAGGTCATATTTGGTGCGTTGACTGAGGCGCTGCGCCTCGAGTAACTTATCGTGCGACTCAAGCCATTTGAGCCGCTCGTCAAACTCTTTTTCGATACCGATGATAGCTTTTTCAATTCGTTCACGTGGCGTCGAATAGTGGCTCGACGGGAAAATCGTCAGGCTAGCTGGCTGATCCAAAATCTCGCCCGTCAGCGGATCGATTCGCGTGAGTCTCTCGACCTCATCGCCAAAAAATTCCACCCGCACCGCCGTGTCCTGCCCAGCCGGGAAAATATCGACCACGTCGCCGCGCACCCTGAAAGTGCCGCGCGCAAAATCAACGTCATTGCGCTTATACTGAATATCAGTCAGCAGGCGGATGAACTTATCCTGCACCCGCCGCTCGCCGACTGTCAATTGAATCGCCATATCAGCATACGTCTCCGGCGAACCGATGCCGTAAATGCAAGACACGCTCGCCACGATGATAACATCGCGCCGCGTTAGCAATGCCGAGGTCGCCGCATGCCGCAGCCGATCGATTTCATCATTGATCTTCGAATCTTTTTCAATGTAGGTGTCACTACTGGCGATATAGGCCTCCGGCTGATAATAATCAAAATAGCTAACAAAATAATGTACTTCGTTGTCCGGAAAAAACTCCTTAAACTCAGAAAATAGTTGCGCCGCCAAGGTCTTGTTATGCGCCAGCACCAGCGTCGGCACATTCCGCCGGGCGATAATATTCGCCATAGTAAACGTCTTACCAGAACCCGTCACGCCCAGCAACGTTTGCTCGCGCTCGCCCCGCTCCAAACCATCCACCAACTGAGCAATCGCCGTTGGCTGGTCGCCAGTCGGCTGGTATTTGGAGACGAGATTAAAGGCACTCATATCATTACTATTGTAACGCATCACAATTTATATATGAAAAATATTTTGAAAATCACCAATAGTATGGTATGGTTGCAATATGACATATCGACACAACATCGTTGTTCGTCGTCGCCGCTCTGACTCAGAGGGCTAATTAGTCGTATAGTATTATAAATCAACGAAAGAGCCCTCACCTGAGCGGCTCTTTTTAATTAGTATAGAAAGGAAGGATATGAATCACGACGCACCTCATTACAACAAGGTTGCCAGTCACGAAGCCGTGAACGGTGAGTTCGATACGTGCCTCTTGCTCTACTCCGGAGGCCTCGACACATCCGTCATGCTCAAGTGGTTACAAGAAAAATATAATTGCAAGGTCATCACCCTAACAGTCAACATTGGCCAGACAGTTGATGATCTCGACGCCATCGCCGAAAAAGCCAAAAAACTCGGCGCCATTGAAACCATCACGGTTGATGCCCGCGACCGCTTCGCCGATGGGCTGCTGTCACTGGCCATCAAAGCCAACGCTGATTATCAAGGTGGCTACGCCCTCTGTACGCCACTCGGGCGCATCATCATTTCCCAATTGGCCGTCGAATATGCCGAAAAGTACAACTGCACCGTCATTGCACACGGTGCTACTGGCAAAGGCAACGACCAAGTTCGTTTCGAGACCTACATCACTACGCTCAACCCTAAACTCAAGATCTTAGCACCAGTGCGTGAATGGAGTATGGGCCGAGAGGAAGAGCTGGCGTACGCTAAGGAACACAACATCCCCGTGCCACACACCCAAGATTCACCCTATTCGACAGACGAAAACATGTGGGGTATCACCAGCGAAGGCGGCGAGATAGAATCACCATCGCTCAAGCCAAACTACCACGCCATCCTCAATTGGTGCTCGACCATTAAATACACACCAGACGAAGCCGAAGATATCATCATCGAATTCATCAAAGGCGTGCCAGTTGCCGTCGATAACCGCCACTTTTCACTCCAAGCACTCATCCAGCACTGCAACCAACTCGGCCGCAAACACGGCGTGGGTGTATCAACCCTCATTGAAGATCGACTGGTTGGGCTAAAGGTACGTGGCGTCTACGAAAATCCTGGCGCCGCCATCTTGATTGCCGCTCATCAAAAGCTCGAGCAATTGGTGTCCACCCGCGTTGAAAATGAACTCAAAGCCGAAATGGACAAAAAATGGGCGTATCTGACCTACGCGGCTCAGTGGTACGAGCCAGCCGTCCATCACATCAACGCCTACATTGATGACCAGAACCAAAAAGTCACCGGCACAGTGACGGTTCGCCTGTACAAAGGTACCATCACCGTCGTCAGTGTGGACTCACCACATTCGTTGTTTGATATCAATCTTGCAACGTTTGATTCCAACGACG
>CAUSLL010000027.1:0-6384 GCA_963532835.1 uncultured Candidatus Saccharibacteria bacterium | reverse complement strand
CTCATTTTTCCTCCTAGATTTTCTTCGCCCGCAAGTCGTTTAATTTCTTGGCAATCGTCGCGTCCAGCGTTGCGGTTGGCGTCCGTAGCTTGAAGCCACCGATGAGTTCTGGGCGAACAACTTCGCTCAATTGAACAACCGTCTGAGGCTTCTTGAGTAGCGTCATGATGGCCGAACGCGCCTCATCCGTCAATGCTCGCGCTGATTCAACCGTCGCCACCGTTAAACCACGCTCCGCTAGTCCTGCTTGAATGTCGCGCACCAATAAGTCGACTTCACGCTGACGGTTCTCATGGCTAAGTAGCGCCGCTACTTCGTCCATAACCTTGGTGTCGTTGTCCAGCAATCGTTCAGCCACATACCGAGCCAATTTACGACGCGACGTTCGTGCAGACATTAGCGCGCCTCCTTCAAAGCTTTCTCGATCAATTTGCCGTCTTTTTTAGCGTCCAATTTCTCGTTCACCAAGGTGCCAGTCGCTTCAGCCACCAATTGCAATGTTTCGTTATGCAAAGCTTGGCGCGCAGCCGCAACTTCGCCAGCAATTTCTGTTCGGGCCGCCTCGATGATGCCGTCGGCTCGTGTTTCGGCTTTCTTGGCTGCAGCTTCAACGATTTCTGCCGCCTCGTTCCTCGCTGAAGCAACGATGTCACGCGCTTCTGCTCGTGCCTTGCGCATTGAGGCGTTGATCATTTTTTCCGTTTTGTCAGCATTTTCACGCGCTGATTTGGCAGCTTTTTCAGCCGTCCGAAGATCCTTCTCACGCTTGTCCAGCATTGCTGCTAGTGGCGGATATACCCATTTGCTCAATACAAACAGCAATACCAAAAATGCCACTGACTGCAAAATCAACAACTTCCAGTCGATCCCCAAAGAGCCAAACAAATCAGCCTTATCGGCTGCGTGAGCCTCAGCATTCGCAAATTGTGTTACCAATCTTTCCACAATTTACCTCTAAATTACATAACCTTACCGACGATGGCAGCCACGAAACCGATAATTGCCAAGGCGTCGATAAATGAAATACCAAGAATCATCATAGTACGCAAGTCATTAATCTTCTCTGGGTTGCGACCTGCGGCATTCATCGCTGCAGCACCGATCATTGCGGCGCCAATTGCTGCGAAGGCTGCTGGGATTGCGTAAGTTAAGGCAAAAGCTAATGCTTCCATGGTTGATATTCTCCTTATAATTATTACTTAACTACTTATTTTCATTCTCTGTCATTTTCTTTGAAATATCAACAGGGGAATGAACATGTGCATGATTGGACTCGTTGTGGTCCCCGTGAGGAGTGAGTCCCAAAGAAATAAACACCGTTGACAACATGAAAAAGATATACGCCTGAATACCGCCGATAAACAACTCGAACATATAGAACGGCTGCAAGGCTGCCGGTGAAGCATATTTCGTTAGATAAGCAATCATGATCAACAGCACTTCGCCTGCCAGCACATTACCAAACAAACGGAAGCTGAGCCCCAACAGACGTGAAAACTCTGCCACCAGCTCCAAAATACCAACAAATGACATGATTGGATCTTTCAGCGGATTGACGAAATATCGTCCCATGTTGCCGCGAAATCCCAAGTAGCGGAACGCATAAATTTGCGCCGCAATGATAGTGATGATAGCCAGCCCAAACGTCATATTCAAATCAGCCACGCCGCCACGAAACAGGGGAGTGCCGTGCTCGCCAACAGTTACTGGGCCAACAAAAGGCAACAGCCCCAGCCAGTACTGCGCTATAACAAAGAAAAATATAGTGATAGTCAATGGCGCCACTCGCGCCGCCCAAACGTCATTTTGAATGACCTGTTTGACCGTGCCGTACAAGCCATCAAACGTCCAATTGACTAACCGCGTCACAAAATTAGGCTTCTTTTTGCCCAGCGCTGCCGCACGCGTTCGCAGCATAATCCATACCAAAACCAATAATCCCAAAGCACCCAGCAGATGAGAGTTAGTGACTGAAATGCCGCCAACTTGTACTATTTCGTCTGCCTTTACTGAAATATGCAGACTGCTTGCAAACTGGTGTATCATTGATTAGCCTCTCTCTGTTTTATGAATCGTATTTGTTGATAAATCAACCCTGCTGACGTCGCCAGACCCACGATAATCCCTGTAACCATCAGCCACGGTTTCGTGTGTAGCACCAGATCAGCCCACAGCCCCACCAACATCAGACCGATGCTCGGCACAAACATGCGCCACGTCGTCCCGATGATGGTTTTCATCATAACCGCAGTGGCATCTACATCTGTTTTTTGGTCACTCTGAACCTTAGGTTTTCCAGCCATTACCTATACTATATCAATCTGCTATACTATTTGACAATATGCCCAGGAAAAATTATCCAAAATCTCAACCGCTCCAGAAACATCGACAGCCACTGACTACTGTACATGAGCTGAGTAGCTGTCGCCAAAAACGCCGTTTTACTACACAACAGCAGGCCGAAAGGGAAATAACCAACCGACAACTGACCGACCCACACCTGTCTCTGGCAACTTACAAATGCAATTGGTGCGGCGGCTGGCACCTTACATCTCGCTCAGATCATTAGAAGACGAGGTGTTCTTGGATTGGCACATTAGTGTAACGACCCAAAATTGGCACCGTTGAATCAGTCGTCGTACCGTCACCAAGTTGTCCTCGGTTATTGTTACCGACTGTATACACACGGTTGTCAGTCGTAAAGATCACAGTCGTACCCCCACCACTTTCCACGTGCTTAGCACGAGGAGCAGTCGGACCACTACCAAACAGTTGCATTGGCGTTGGTGTATTACGGCTGACCTTATCACCAGTACCCAACTGACCATTCTCATTTGAGCCAGCACCGTAAACCTTACCGTCGTCACCCACCACAAACAGGTTACTGACACGCCCTGCGTATGCCGTTGACCAGATATCAACCGCTTTCACACCAGCTGGCAGCATGAATTGTACTGGGGTTGGGTTTCGCCAATTAGTAGCCCCATTTGCGTGGTTGGCGCTGTTACCAAACACACCATGGTAGTTACTACCAGTACTGTAGACGCGCCCGTCAGACGTACGATACGATGCAAACAACTCGTCGGTGGAAATCTGTTGCACAAATCCTGGGACGCCCAAATCTCGAATCTTTGGCGTCTGAAGCCTGAAGAATATATGCTTATTACTCGGCGGACAGGCAGCAGCGATTGCCATTCCTGTACCCGAAGCATTAGCCGCTAGGCAGTGGTTACTGGCGCCTCGGCGGAAAATACGATCCGAACCATAGGAGACCATGCGCCAGCGCTGAATAGCGGCTGAAGGATTACAATTTGCCAAACGAATGTTCACCAAGTCACCGGCAGTATTTTCCACACATTTACCGTTTATTTTGATCTGCTCCTGCGGTGTATATTCAAATTGCTGCTGAGAACTATCGTTGCAACTACGAGGAGCTACCGTCGTAGGACCGACTGCCTCCATGCAACGGCCCTCTAAGAACCGCCAGCGGAACACTAGATTGTCCTTACCAACCTCCAAGTGGTTTGAGCCACCCACGCCATAAACCTTACCATCATTCGCCAAGATATATAGGGTACCTCCGTCAAAAGCCAGCTGCATGGCGCGTGGTTTACCGGGATTACCAAAGTCACCAATTCTTACTGGCGTTGATGAACTTGATATATTGGCGCGACCCAACTGATAATAATCATTTGCACCCCAACCGTACACAGCACCATTTTGCATAATGACATAAGCGTTATATCGGTCCTGCACCAAGTGAGCAGTCGGAATCGTTCCTGGATTACCAGGGTTCGGGAAAGGCAAGGCAACACGCTTTGGAGTAGACCTATTACTACAGGCGGTCGCATACGCCGGAGTAACGGTATAATCACCAGTACCCAATAGGCCGTAGGTACATTCACCAGCAGCATAGATATTTTTATCATTCCCCAGTACAAAGTTTGCCCAACCTGAGTTGACAGTAACTGCTTTAACTCCAACCGGCAAGCCAAACCTCACTGGTGTTGAGACGGTCGGACTCATATAGCCAGCGCCCAATTGACCGCGATCATTTTTACCAGCGCCATACACCGCACCGTTCTCATCTCGAATCATCAAGTTTCCACCGACAGAGACAAAGTTGGTGTGCACTGAAACTGCGCGCTGGGATATATTAAATCTCACTGGCGTTGGCTGAGCTATCGAAACCAATCCAGCGCCCAATTGACCGCGGTCGTTCGCCCCAACTGACCGGACGCGTCCAGCAGAGTCAATTGTCGCAAAGAATACTTTGTGCTGTATGCCGTGCATATCACCCTCATATCCAAACGCCAAGGTGTCGACACGTGTTTGTGCTCCAGTGGCCAACGACAACACTCGGGTATACGTTTTCCAGACGCCACCGCTTGGTCGTAACAGCTCAACATAACCTGTAGCGTAGGCCTGCTGGACCTCACCACCGGTTGAGCCAAGAGGAGGGACAGTAAACCGCGTTCGAATATTGCCCTCATGCATCACAGTATTTGACTGACCAGGCTCTGGATCACCCGCACAGTTTGTTTCTGGAGCTAGATTTTTTGATCCCCATGGCGAAATCATACCGTTGCTGCGCAAACAAGACACAGCATATGCAAGACCACTTTCAGCAGCTTCGCGCGCCAATTGGTTATAATACCGGTCCCGTAACGCCGCTGCATATGAAGCAGCCAGCTGCATAGCCACCAAAAGCAAGGTCAGCATAATTACTGAGGTGATGAGAACTGTTGGCAAGGTAAATCCTGTTTTTTTGCTGTCCGCACCCATGATTATTCATCATTATACACTTGTCGATAAGCATGTACAATATGCTATAATAGACTTACGTAAAGAAAGTTGAGGGGAATATATGAGCGAAGATACAGCAACCAACCACAGCGCCAAAGTAACCGTCTACAGCACCAGTTGGTGCGCATTTTGTCACACTGAAATGGAATGGTTGGAAAAACTGGGAATTGACTTCATCAAAAAAGACATTGAAGCAGAACCTGCAGCCAAAGAAGAACTATTAGCAAAAAATGGTGGCAACTTCCAAGGCGTACCAGTGACTGACATTAACGGCGAGTTGGTGCTTGGTTTTGATCGACCAAAACTACAAGACTTGCTGCGCAAGAACGGCTTGTTGGCTGATTAAAAATCTGAATACGAATTATCCCGCCTGACAGTGGCGGGATTTTTATTCTGCACCAATTTGCACAACCTCACCGCCAATTGCTTGGCGGAAATAATTATCGTGGCTGACGTAGAGGATGGCGCCAGAATATTTCGTCAGCGCCGTCTCTAACTCCTCGATGCTTGGCAGGTCAAGGTGGTTAGTCGGCTCGTCTAAAATCAGCAGCTGCGGGTCATTCGCCAGCATGGCAATGATCTGAAAGCGGGCTTTTTGACCGCCCGACAGGCGTGCCAGTGGTGTCATTCGGTCCGCTTCGGTGAACAGATAATCGGCTAGCAATTGGCGGATTTTGGTATCAGAAATCGGTAAGTCGCGGCTAAGGTACAATTTCTCAATCGCCGCCTCCAAAGGATCCGCCAAATACCGCTCATCGATCTCTTGCTCATACACACCCACCCGCACCTGCGGATCGAGGAAGAGATTACCAGAGTAGAGGATGGGGGCGGCAGGTACGACACCTCCTACGCCAGAGTCTGTAAAACGTTCGCGAGTAGCGGACGTTTCAGCCGAACGCTCGCGAAAAATCTCCGGTGGAGATTTGAGTGAAGAGTGTGCTCTGGCGGGGGACGGTGAAGTGACTGCCGCCCTACTATTTAACAACATCCGAATCAGTGTCGTCTTGCCAGCACCATTACGGCCGCGCAGCTCCACCGCCTCACCCTCACGTAGATCAATATTCACTCCCTCAAACAATATCCGCTCACCAACACCAACCGCCGCGTCCTCAACTCGCACCAGCACATGCTGGCTTCGGCTAGCCGCATCCTTCATCGACAGCCGGATATTACGCGCCTTGAACTTGCCGTAACGTTCAGCCGACTTATAATCAAGCTGCCCAGCCGACTCCTTATCAATCCAAAAGGTCGGCTTGTCCATCTCTGATAATTCCGCCAGCTCGGCCCGCGCTTCATTTTCCAGCCGCTTAAACTTCTGGATAGTACCAGGATTGCGCGACTTTTCCTTCAGCCGCTGATAATCCAATGCCTTTTGTTTGAGGTTAGCTATCCGCTTCTCGACCTGCTCAAAATTATTCATGCCCGCCGCCGTCGCCTGAGCGTTCTGTTTGAGGTAGGCGTCATAATTACCGCGGTAACTGACCGACCCGCCATCTTTGAGTTCAACGATTCGATCCACCCGGCCCAGCACATCGCGGTCGTGCGTGATGATCAGCATGGCCTGGCGCGGCTGCGAAC
>CAUSLL010000026.1:0-6470 GCA_963532835.1 uncultured Candidatus Saccharibacteria bacterium | reverse complement strand
TTAAGGTGGCGATCGGCGGGATTCAGAAGCTGTCGCTGGTGGACTATCCAGGGCACGTGGCGGCAGCGCTGTTTCTCTCGGGTTGCAATATGCGCTGCGGCTATTGCCACAATCCTGAGCTGGTGCTACCTGAGCGCTTGGCACCAAGCATTCCGGTCGAGGAGGCAATGATATTCTTGAAATCGCGCATTGGCCGGCTAGACGGCGTGGTGATTTCTGGAGGCGAGCCGACGGTTAACGAAGATTTGCCGGTGTTGTGCCGGATGATCAAGCAGCTTGGTTTTGATGTCAAGCTAGACACCAACGGCACGCATCCTGACATGGTGCGCGGCATGGTCGAGGAGGGGACGATTGATTTTATCGCTATGGACGTCAAGGGGCCGCTGGAAAAATATGTGGAGATTGCGGCGCGGCCGATTGATCTGGAAGCAATCAAGGAGAACGTGCGGTTGATGATTGATTCAGGGATTGGTCATGAATTTCGGACGACGATCGTCCGCGAGCAGTTGGAGGTAGCGGATTTTGAGAAGATTGGCGAGCTAGTCAAAGGCGCTAAGCGGTTTGCTTTGCAGCATTTTCGCACCGGTACTACTATTAGCCCGAAGTTTGCCAATTACCACACCTTTACTGACGAAGAGTTTAGAGCTGCCAAAAAAATAATGGAAAGGTATGTTGAGGAATGCGTGATTCACTAACTGTCGAAATTGTGCGGGTGCGCCAGGAAAACCCCGAGGTGACAACGCTGTATTTTGTGCGGCCGTTTGACTTTATGGCGGGGCAGTACATCACGGTATTCATTGCGGGTAGTCAGGTGCGCGAAGGCAAGGCCTATAGTATTTCCTCGCGTCCGCATGAGGAACTGATGTCGATTACCGTGAAAAATGTGGGCGGCGAATTTTCGAGCTATTTGTGTTCGCGCCAGGTTGGAGATACGTTACACATTAGCCGGGCATACGGCGATTTCAATCCGCAAACCGAGCGGCCACTGGTCGGCATCGCGGCAGGGTGCGGGCTGAGTCCAATTTGGAGTATTTTGGCGGACGCCCAGCAGCCGACCTTTCTCTATTTGAGTCAAAAATCGCCAGAATATATGGTGTTTGCTAAGGAGCTAGCGGCGTCGAGTATTATGGTCAATAAGTTTAGTACCCGCCAGCAGGTTGAGGAAACGGATGGTTGGCGGAACGGGCGGTTTGAGGTGGCGAAAATTGTGAGCGAAGTGTCGAGTGATGCGCACTTTCTGGTTTGTGGCAGCTTGCCGTTTGTGCGCGATGTTTGGCAAAAACTAACCGCTGCTGGTGTTAATGAATCGCATATTTCAACGGAGACATTTTTTGAGCAATGATTGGGGAGGCGACTACATTAGAATCATCACCGGCAGGAATTGACGGTGATGGTTTTGATGTGTTTGCGTCATTGAGAGATGGTAGTGAGGGTGAGGATTTTTCGTCTGGCATTGACGAAGCGGTGACTGATGGTGTGAGTCAGTTTGACTTGGTGGCGGTGGCTAGCGGTAAAGCCGAGCTTGACGTTGCTATGTCTGATAACGACACAAAAGAATACTCTGCACCGATTGATCCTGAGCTTTGTCGAAACTTTGGTACAGTGGCGTGTCTTGGTTGTGTCAATTTAGGGCTATGTCAAGATCGTCAAGCCGCAATGATGGAGAAAAATAATGACCTTCAGCCCGAAGAGCAGCTGAGCACCTTGGAGCAATTACTCCGAGAGGACGAAGCGCCAGGTGAAATCGTTTGGGCGCAGGTGGTGCCAGAGACTGATGAGGCTGGCAACTTGGGTCAAACTGAAGAGGTGTCAGAAGCAGCAAGTCCTAATGTGATGGAGGTGGCTCTGGATGGTGAAAATGTAACAGAGAAAGACGACGGCTTCAAAGAGCAGACGAGCAATGTTCATGATGAGGAAGATTTTAAGGTAGTGGAGACTACCATTGAAGTTGTGAAGGATGCGGGAGTAGATGATTATGCGGCAAAGCCACAAGTTATCAATCTTGTCCTTGATGAACCGGCTGAGATGAGCGAGCAACTAACACTGGAAGATACAATGGTTTTGCCAACGTCAATGGCAGTTGAAGCTGAGCCAGTCGCGCCTGCTGTCAAGGATGTGAACAAGGTAAGTGACGATTTTGCCGATATGGTAGTGAGTGATATTCAAGCATCACCGCAGATTGAGGTAAAAGAACCAAAGTTAGTTGAGGTAATGGATACAGCTGACAGTTTGTCGCCAGTATCACCAGTTGAGGTGCCATCAAGAGAAATGCTGTCACATAACACCACAGCCGATGACACGGGGGATTATAATAATAGCCATGATATGGTGAGTGAGGTGGAAGAAAAGAGCGCGCTGCCAGCTATTGAACAAGAACTCTCCACCCAAGCGCCGGAGCCGTCAGCTGATAGACAGACCGAAGACGTGAAACGTGAAACACCCGCCAAAGAAGTGGTTGCGGTGGAGGCGCCAATGCCAGTTGATGTGCCAGTGGTGCACGAGGCGGTGGAAGTGGTACCGACGGAGAATGCCGCAATCGAGCCAGAAGCACTGACTCCAATTATTCCTGTCGAGACTGTCGTTAATGAAGATGAATTTTGGACCGATCCACCGCAGGATGGTAATCAGGAAACGGCAGTGGATCAGACGGTTTATGAAGCGCAGACTCCCCCAGTTGAGCAGTTTGATGATGCGGCAATAGAGAAGCGCTCCTGTGATACTGACGAAGAAGTCTGGGCTGAGGAGGATGTGGTGTTCTTTGTTGAACAGTCGTCAGTGGCGGAGCCAGAAGCACCTTTGACTGAGGTAGTGACAACAGGCCCGTTAACGGAAGCGACGATTGTGACAAGTGAAGACATTGATGAGCCGGAAGTTTTTGTGGCTGATGAGATTGAGATTGAGTCTATAGAACCGTTGGACAATCTCCAGCTAGCATCAGTGCCCGAAATCATCAAGGATGACTATGAGCCAGTGGAGCAACTCGTAGTCCCTGTTCCACCGACTACTAAGTCGGTCCCTACCGTTGAGTTAAAGGAGGCACTAGCGCAAGCACTGGAAAAAGATGGTTTGCCTCGTGAGAAACCAGCTGATGTGATTATGACAACATCGGGAGAAAACAACTTGTGGTATGATGATGAAATTAAGACAGCGGTTATGGAGATTGGTGGCGTAAGATCAGATGTTGAGCTGCCACCTGAAAGGCTGGAAGAGCCTGTTTCTGATGAAGAATTGACCGAGTCAGCAGAGCTCGAGCTAGATGAGCCAGATGAGTTAGCAACGGATGCTGCTTCTGACGAGTATAACTATAGCAGTGAAGTAAATGTCGCGGATGAAGATTCCCTGATTATCAAAAACCATCCATCACTGGGTTTGTGGATGGATGACAGTCGGTTGAATCCGGAAGATAATAGGACCCCAGCTACCGGTAGCACTAGCGTCATTTCGTGGTTGACGAAACTGGTTGGTGTAGTGGCTGTCTATGTTGTTTATAGTGGGCGAGAAAATAACCTGAGCCTAGGATAGACATTACACAAACCATAAGCTATAATAACCGCATATGGTTTGTGATTATGCACCGCCAGTCAATATGTCAATTATTCTAGTTTGTAAGCGCCCTTTAGGGCGTCTTTTGATTATAAGGAGGTCTATATGAAGAGTAATAAAAAAATTAATTTAAAAAAGATAGCCTTATGTTTATGTGTTGGTTTGATGGTCTTGGTTGGACTAGTAGCTTGTTTGGTATTGTGGCGAGGTAGTACGAAAGATATCGAGGCGGTGGCGGATAGTTTTAGGCCGCTTGATGGGTGGCAGCAGACTAAGTATAAAGTAGTTCCGCCACAGTTCTTATGTTTGATGGGAAATTGTCCAGAAATGTCTAAATCTTGGATTGTAAAGGGTAAAATTACACAAAATGATGCGAAGAAGTTTATTGAAAATTTTTCGCAGGTTAATACAAGTCACAGCCAATGTGTAGATTATGATGATGGTACGGCTTTAGATTCATGCGAGTACGTCGGAGAAAGAGGTCGCTATCAGTTTAGTGTGATGGTTGAGTATAAAAATTCAACTAATGATACAGAAATATATTTATTTATAAGGAGAAAGGGTCAAATTTATGATTAAGCAAAAAGTATTAATCTATATGGTACCTGCAGTAACTGCAATTGCTAGTGTACTTGTCTTTGATACCGGTGTCATGGCGAAGAAGGTCGATGACAAATGTATGTTGGCTACAGCTATATTCGCTCGTGGTTCTGGACAAGAGCTTAATGCTAAAGAGGTTAGGGCTTTTCGTAAACAACTTCAAGATAGGGTTGGTAAAGATAAATTAAATTTCTACGAACTCGGCAGTGAAAGCTACAGCGGCAACCAGTACCCGGCGGTTAATGTTAGCGATCTTATGAATGGCAACGCCATCGGCGCCAAGATGAGTGGTGGTATGAGACATGATTATGGCAAAAGCGTCGATCAAGGTGTCGCAGAATTGAACGCCTATTTAACTGCTCGCCACCGCAAATGTCCCAAAGAGTTTTTCATTTTGGGAGGTTACTCACAGGGCGCGCAGGTGGTTGGACAGACCTTGCCTGGTGTATCATCTGACATCAAGCAGAAGATAGTCTTTACGATGTTGTTCGGCGATCCTAAATTATATTTGCCAGAGGGTGAAGGTATTTTGCCGCCAGCATGCTTTAAGAAAAAATTATCAACCTATCGCCGTGAAATTGCTAACTGCTTTGTTGATAACGGTGCACTCGGTGCACGAAAACCATTTTTACCAAACGAAGATAATGTAAAGACTGGATTGTGGTGTCTCGGTCATGACTATGTATGTGGTAGCTCAAAATTTGCTTGGGATACGGATGGACACGGTAAATATGCCAATACCAATGGACCAATCGACGACGGTGTCTTCGAGGCGGCTATTCGGTTGAACAAGGCTATCAAATCTACCCCACAAGAAGGTCCAATAATCAATGACAAGCGTTCAAATAATAATATGGGCACGACGGGAACTGACGTAGTGTTTGTTTTGGATACCACCGGGTCGATGTCGCCATATATTGATCAGATGAAAACGTTCATCAGAAATTATAGCTCGAAGATCAAAGAAATGAACGGACGAGTTGGACTGGTTGTGTATCGTGATGCTGGTGATGAATATACTGCTAAAAAATTATCAGATTTACAGTCAGATACCACTGATCTGCTTACCAAGCTTGATAGTGTTTCTGCCGCTAACGGTGGTGATGAGCCAGAGGCGGCACTGCACGCTAGTATGGTGGCCATGAATGAGATGAAGTGGCAGAAGGGGGCGACGAAGGCGATAATTCTGTTGACTGATGCTGGCTATCACGAGCCGGATAGAGTTGATGGCTCAACGGTGGCGACCGTGGCTAAGCGTTCGCTAGAAATTGATCCAGTAAATGTATATCCGGTCGTGGAACATCATCTGGCGAGTTCGTACACAGATGTCGCTAAACAAACCTCGGGCCAAGTCGTTGTTAGTGGTGGCGAGAATGATACAATTGGCGCACTAACAAAAGCCTTAACTAAAATCAAGAATCGTCCAAACGCCAAGCTGAAAATTGGTGAATATTATGCGGAGATTGGCCAGGAAATTACCTTTGACGCCAGTGATTCGTACGTCGTTGACGGCAAGATCACAAAGTACGAATGGGATTTTGATGGCGATGGTAAGATTGATCAAACAACGACAAACCCAGTTGCTAGCCATGTTTACACTGAAAAATTTGATGGCATCATGCAGGTGAGAATGAGTGCTGATAACGACACGGTATCAAACATATCAGCGCCCGTTAAAGTTGGCATCAAGCCTAATCGGCCTGTTGGTCCTGGAGCGCCTCGGGTCTCGGCAAAAATTATTGAGCGAGATGGCGATAAGGTGACGATTCGGCTCAATTGGCAACCAGTTGATAATTTGTCTTCGCGCTGGCTGATTCGGCTGGATGATAACAATCTTGGCTGGGCGGTCGGTGAACAGCGACAACTTGATATCACCGATGTCGATATATCAAAAACCAGAACAATTACTGTGACGGGTATGAAAGCTGACGGGTATGTTGGTAAATCCACAACTATACAAATTGACAATAAGACGGCTCATTCTCAGACGGAGGATCCAACTGCCAAGCAATGTCTATATCACATCAAATTAGGCCCAATCACCATCGCTTGTCGTTATCAGAAAATAACGTTTGGCAAATGGTCGTTTCATTGGATAATTTGGTATATTGTTAGGAATTAATCGAGGTGTAGTGATATGAAGATCTCTGACCGTCATCCGTTGGACCGTCCTCGCGAGAAACTAGCGCGTTACGGTACGGCGCGACTGAGCGACTTGGAGCTGTTGATGGCGATTATTGGCAGCGGTAATGCTCGGGCCGATGTTGGTAAAATTGCGCGCGAGGTGCTGAAAATTGTGCGTCAAAAAGGCGGCGATGTTTCGTATG
>CAUSLL010000025.1:0-7029 GCA_963532835.1 uncultured Candidatus Saccharibacteria bacterium | reverse complement strand
GAAGAAGGAAGCCGACGCCCAGACAGCCGCTGAACAAGCAGTCGCTCAGGCTGAAGGTAGTAAAACTCAGGCTGCAGTGAATGCCGCAAGAGCCTTAGTTGCAAACGTACAGGATGCCGCTAGGAGAACTGCACTGGAAAATCGGTTGAATGCAATTGTCATCCCGGGACCTCAGGCTCCACGGAACAAGATGACTGTTGCACAGCCACATCACCGTTCTTTGACAGTAGAGACGTCTGGAAACTCTTGTTACAACCTAGCGACAACACAGACAGCTTCAACGCCGGATCGTTACAATAACCGTGTGCTTCGCGAAGGAGTGGACTTCACGATTAACTGTAACAACCAAGCTCCTGCGGTTGGCTTTACAGCTCGCGTAACCTTAACATTAAGTCGTCGCTATGCTAACACGAACCGTCTGACAATTGGTAAGATAATGAATGGTCGAGTATATCAAGACATCACCAGCCGAGTTACCTTTGGTAATACGCCAGATGGCAAATACACCACTATTGCTTATGATTTGACTGACGGTGGCTTTGGTGACAGTGACGGTATAGCAAACGGCACTATCATCGACCCAGTCGGCATTTACGAAGAAGAGGACGCTGCTCAGAATGGTAACCAAAATGCCAATAGTGGCGGCAACAACCCAGTTGCTAAGATTGCGAAGAAAGCATCAAATGCACTAGCTGACACGGGTAGTAACGCCATCGTAATCGCTCTCGGTTCCATCGCGGTCGTTGCTACTGGCGCCTGGATAATCATCAAACGCCGACGCTAAACCAGCTGTCACAGCTCAATAATAAAGCGGCTATCTCATGTAGCCGCTTTATATGTTAATCTTCGATAAATCCGCCGGACTGCCGTGCCCACAACTTGGCATAAACGCCACGTTTTTTGGCAAGCAACTGCTCGTGTGAACCGTCTTCGACGATGCGTCCATTTTCTAGAACAATGATACGATCCAGCTTGGCGATGGTTGACAGGCGATGGGCGATGACGATCGAGGTTCGGTCTTTCATTAATGTCTCCAGTGACTGTTGGATAAGCGCTTCTGACTCTGAGTCTAAGGCTGAGGTTGCTTCATCAAGAATCAGGATTGGTGCATCTTTCAAAATTGCCCGGGCGATGGCGATGCGCTGTCGTTGTCCGCCTGATAGTTTCACGCCGCGCTCACCGACCATAGTGTCAAAGCCATCGTGTAATTTGATGATGAAATCATAGGCGCCAGCTTTCTTGGCAGCTTTTTCAATTTCAGCATCAGTCGCGTCAGGTCGGCCGTAAGCGATATTTTCACGCACCGAACGGTGAAATAGTAACGGCTCTTGCGGCACGTAGGCAATTTGTTCGCGCAGGCTTGCTTGGGTAACTTCGGCAATGTTTTGTGTGTCGATGGTAATCTCCCCTGAGTCGATGTCAGCAAACCGTAGCAATAATTTGGTCAGGGTAGTTTTGCCAGAACCACTTGACCCAACCAAACCAATTTTTTCACCTGGCTGAATGCGAAGAGAAAAATCATGAAACAGCGTGTCACCCTCGCCCTCATCATGAGTAAAGGTCACGTTGTCCATGTTGATGCTACCGCGCGTAACAGCAAGCTTTGTATCACTTTGATCGACCAGTGTCGTCGGCGTGGTAAGAATTTCCACCATATCGTGAGCGTCACCAAGGATGCGGTTGTAACTACGCATAATGCTGTTCATATTCCACAACTCATGCGCCACGCTACCAGTGTAGGTGATGATGAGGTAAACCGCCGCTACTGATACGATATTATGTTGGGCGGCATATATTGCAAAGGCGATGGCGCCAATTTTTATCGTTATATTGATGGTTGAATACACAGTACTGACTTTTAGGAGCCCGCGCATGGTATCCAGGCTAGCGCCACGCCATGACGTAACAGTTTTTGCGAAGCGTTGTTGCTCCAGTGCCTCGGCACCAGATGATTTTACTGCCAAAATGTTTGAAACAGCATCGGCTAATTGTCCGCTTACTTTGTTGCTGGCTTTGGCTTCTTTCTCGTTCAGTTTGGCCATCGGTCGAGAACCAAAATAGACAACGACGCTGAAAATGATAGAGAAGAGCAGGAGAAACACAGCATACTGCCACAGTAGAGTTGACAAGATGATGATTGAACCAACCAGGGAAATCACCAACGGCAAAATTGACCAAATGATCGTGTCCCAAAAACGTTCAACTGCGCCGTTTAATTTATTGGTTTGGCTGACAAGTGAACCGCCAAATTTATTGGCATGGAAAAACATTGTTTGGTTGGTTAGTTTGCTAAAACACCGTGCGTATAGATCACGTTGTAGGGCAGTTTCAAATGTCCATGCGAGGTACAGGACTAAGCGCCAGCCGATAACATTTGACCATAATTCGCTTATGCCGTAGAGCGCGACTAATTTCCATAGTTTTTCTGCATTGTCTAGTTGCCCGTTTTGGATGATGTTAAGCAATTCAGCAATAATCAGTGGGCCGACAAAAATTGTTATAGCCAATGTGATGATTGCAAAAAAGATGGTCAAATTTCGCCGATGCTTGTAGGGCCGTGATATTCGCCAGAACAGGCATAATATTTCTTTGTTTGGTACTTTTGTCAACGTAAATACTCCTTTGGTTATGTTTCGATGTCCAGTGGTTCGCTGGTAAGTTAACTATTACGAACGTGAGGATTTAGAGGAACTTGCCTCAGACAAGTTCATACATGTTAGGTAAGTATATGATATAGTTATGTCATGAGTCAAGAACATGCTGTAGTTTTACACCGATCTTCAACACGAGTACTGCTCAGTATCAACCTCTTTTTTGTGGCGCTGTGGTCGATAACGTTACTAAATCCACAAAAGCTTAACATCCTGTGGTTTTTGGTTGTTGTTTTATTGGCAGTTTTATTTATCGTAAGGAACAAAAATGTTTCTAGAACTGATGTTATCATTGCTGTAATTTTAGGCTGTCTGGCTGCACCATCCAGTATGTTCATGGGAGTGTGCTCTGCTGTTGCGTATGTTGGAGGTGTTAGTGTGCTCAAGAAAAGTAAGCATGCAATTGTCCTCTGTAAAATGGTCAACAAAAAAGAAATACTAAAAACAATTTGCCTTGCCCTATTGGTAGGATTGGCGCTGGGAACCGTCAATATTCTCCTGGCAAAAATTTCTTGGAATATTGCTTTTTCGCTCAAGCCAGAATGGTTCTTAAACGCCATGCGTGCTGGTATTTCGGAAGAAATTATTTTCCGCTTCTTTTTCTTTGCTACGTGCATCTATTTCATTAAGGATAGATTACTGTCAAAATTAGATAATTTTTTGTGCTATCTCGTTATGATATTGCCTCACGTCTTGCTTCATTTTAATACAGCTAATTTTGCGCTGGGTAGCGTCCTGGCGTTGGCGCTATTGTTTGGTCTGCCGTTTGCCGTCATGCAACGAAAGCGCGATGTTAGTTCGGCCATAGGTGCACATATAGTGGTTGATGTGATAAGATTTTGTTCATTTGGCGTGTAGCTGCTGTATAATAGAATATGAGCAAAGGAGGAAAATAATGGCGTTATATGAGATTACAACAAAACAAGAATTTGAAGAGAAAGTGCTAAAAAGCGACAAGCCAGTGCTGGTTGATTTTTGGGCGCCATGGTGCCCGCCGTGCCGAGCGATGGCGCCAATTTTACACCAAATTGCTGAAGAAACTGAGTTTGATGTCGTCAAAGTTGATACTGAAGCCAGCCAGGAAAATGCGCAGTTGGCTATGGACTATCGTGTTCAAGGTATTCCGAATATGAAGGTTTTTGTTGGCGGTGAAATTGTTGAGGAGCTGATTGGCATGAAACCAAAGCAGGCGCTGATTGACGCTTTAGAGAAAGCCGCAAAGTAGAAATTAAGTTAAAAGGAGGATTTTTATGAAGGGTTTTAATGGAAATATTGAAGAATTGACGGTGCAGAATAATAATTTTCGTCAGGTGCTTTATACGGCGAAGCACTGTCAATTGGTATTGATGAGTCTGCCAGTTGGCGGTGAAATTGGCTCAGAGGTTCATGAGGAGAATGATCAATTCTTCCGATTTGAGGCAGGTCAGGGTAAGGTTTTGATTGATGGCAATGAGTATGCTGTGTCTGACGGCAGTGCTATTATCGTGCCAGCAGGTGCTGAGCACAATGTGATAAATATTGGCGAAGAGCCACTTAAGCTCTACACGATTTATAGTCCAGCACATCACAAAGATGGCATTGTTCGGGCGACACGCGAAGAAGCGGAAGTCAACGAAGAAGATTTTGATGGTGTGACGACAGAATAGTTATTAACTCGGATTACAAACGAAAGTATATTACATTGCAGGCTAAACCGCTTTTATATGATCAGATTGCAGCCGATCCAATGAATGATGATTTTGCTAATAGAGGTTGGTTGCCTGTGTATTCTGCTTCGTCAAGTTCGCGAATTGTACTGGTTGGGCAGGCGCCAGGCCGAATTGCCCAGCAGACGCTAAAGCCGTGGAATGATGCGAGTGGTCGCTTGCTTCGGCGATGGCTGAACGTAACGGACGAGCAGTTTTACAATCCTGAACTCTTTGCGTTGATGCCGATAGATTTTTATTATCCAGGCAGGGGAGCGCACGGTGATTTGCCGCCGCGCTTGGACTTTGCTAGGAAATGGCACCCGTGCTTATTGACGCAGATGCCGAATGTGCGATTGACAATTTTGGTTGGTTCGTATGCGCAAAAATATTATCTTGATCGCTGCGCCAGGTATAATTTGACAGCAACTGTGGCGGACTTTAATATGTATTTGCCAGATTATTTTCCATTGGTTCATCCATCGCCGCTCAATATTGGCTGGCGCAAACGTAATCCCTGGTTTGAATCGGATGTCATTCCAGTTCTACAAACGATAGTTAAGGAGGTGCTGTCATGACAGTTTATAAAATTAAACGAATTTACGAATCGCCAGAATCGGACGATAGCTACCGCGTGCTGGTTGACCGATTATGGCCGCGCGGTATCAGTAAAGAACGAGCAGCGCTAGACGAATGGGCAAAAGATATCGCACCGACTAACGAGTTGCGCCAATGGTTCGGTCATGATCCGGAAAAATTTGTAGGGTTTATGTCGCGTTATACCGAAGAGCTGGATGCTAGTTCTGTAGCCGCCACTCTTAAACAACAATGGCAAAAACATCCAGTTGTTACGCTGTTATACAGTGCTAAAGATATCGAGCATAATCAGGCGGTAGTGCTGCAGCAGTGGTTAGAGCGGTGATTCGTGCACACTACGTAGTGCTATAATGGTTACGTAAGGAGGTATAATATGCTACTAACATTTTCTCGCGGGCGGGCGAAAAATACGGTGTTGATGACACTGAAGTTGGCAATACGGAGGTAATTGCTGGTTATATCAAGGATTATTTCGGCGATAAAATCGACGTTTTCAAGCTGGAGCCGGTGAATCCGTATCCGGATAATTATCAAGAATGTACTGAAGTTGCCAAGCGTGAAAAAGCCGAAAACGCGCGGCCAGCATTCCAAGGCAAGGTAGATTTGTCTGCTCATGATACTATTTTCTTGGGCTATCCGATTTGGTGGGGCGAGCCGCCGATGATCATCAATACTTTTTTAGAAAAGTATGACTTTGTCGGCAAAACAATCATTCCGTTCAATACCTACGCCGGTTCTGGCGCTGCTGGCAGAGCGTTTTGCTAGCGAGTGCAGCGAGCCAGTGGATTTGCAAGAAGTGCTGTTGACGGCTTGGCTGCATGACGTTGATGATTACAAATTGGTCGGCAAGGCGCAGGCAGAGAAATTAACGAACGCAGTAAATATCATGACACAGGCAAAAGTGTTTGACGGACTAAGCCAGGCGGTGCTGGAAAACATGGCGCAGCTTGTCGCATGATGAACATGGTGACAACACATGGGGTAAGAAGGTGAATAGACAGGCGCGTGATGTGTGGGATATCTTTTGTTTAGGTAGTGATATTCCTGGTAACTATCCAATACTCATTGGCATTAAGCACCTTGCTTCACAAGTAGAGTTAGAAAAACCAATGCGTTACTACGAAGCGCGTGCCGACAAGCGAATAGCTATCACTGATATCTCGCACATAGAGGTGCCATATAACAAACAGGAAGAAGTGCGCAGATTGTTGCTCGCGCATAATATTACTTTGCCAGTTACGAGCATTGAGTTGGGTAAATGTGTTAGCGCGCAGAAGTCGTTCACTGAACTGCTAGGCTGGCATTAAACCCGGTCGCGATATCATAAAATAATTCCCAGCTCTTGGAGGTCGTCACGGTATGTATCAAAATCAGTATAAACCAGTGTGTTAATGCCAAGATCCTTCGCACCAGTGAGCGCAGTTGGCTTGTCATCAGCGTAGACTATCTCTTGTGGTTGGCGACCAGAGCGACGCAGCAATTCGGCGAAAATCTCGGTTGACGGTTTAGCGGCATGAACTTGATATGAGAAAACTGCTGTATCAGATTGCTGTAGAAAACCAAACTTTCTCTCCAGGCCGTTGATACGAGCTGGAAAATTATTGGAGCAGATCAATGTTTTGTAGCCCGCATGTTGAACCCTTGTCGCCAGTTGCGCAACGCGTTCATCGATCACATAGCCATCAAGCATTAGCTCTATCAGCTCATGGTTAGACAAGCCTGTGTTCCACTGCGATTCTGCCCACGTCCAGAATTCATTGTCATCGATTTTACCCAGTTTATAATCAGCCATGTGCTGACTTGTGAGAAAGACTGACTTGGCGTTCGCCTCCTTAACTCCATAGTGAGCGAGGCTGCTCAGAAACTCAGCCTTGCCCTTGTTAAAATACACGCCATCAAGATCAAAGACGATGGCTTTGATGGAGTGGTGTGGATTTTTCATCTGCGACATATCACTCATTGTAACACCAATGGCTTGGAAGAATGTATAATGAAAAGGTGAATCAAACATTGCAAGCCAAGCTCAAAACTCTACCGCGCACTTCTGGCGTTTATTTTCATAAGTCAGCCAGCGGCGAGATTATTTATGTGGGCAA
>CAUSLL010000024.1:0-7552 GCA_963532835.1 uncultured Candidatus Saccharibacteria bacterium | reverse complement strand
TGCTACCATTGGCGTACAATTTCTGCGGCGAATTTTTCACCGCCATCACCAACGCACCCAGTTTCAACACCAGTTCGCTCGGCGCCAGTACCGACCGCTGCAAGTTCTCGACATATACTTTTGAACCGGTCGTCGTCTGCTGGTACGTTCGTTCCCCACCCGCCAGTTCCGCCAGCTTCTGGCTGTTAATGGCGTCGACATCAACATTGACGGTGTGTAGTTCGGTGATATCACCATCAGGCAATTCGACCTCCGTCCGCGCTAGCAAGGTCTCGGCATGATGCCGCCTAATATCGTCATTCCTCAGTGCCGTCAAAATCTCGAGGAGCTGCTCGTCATTTTGCCGATATTGCCGCTCCAGATATAGCACCGCCGGCTGTAACTCCTGCCATGCTTCCGAATACACCACAAAACCACCGCCCTGCTCACCCGGACGATTAATCGGCGGTAATTGGAAAAAGTCGCCGCTCATCACCAGCTGCACACCACCAAATGGCTGGTCATTTTCTCTGACGCCACGCAGCACCTGATCGACCATGTCCAGTCGAAAATCATGCAGCATGGAAATCTCGTCAATCACCAACACATCAGTCCTGGCAATTACCTCACGTCGCGTTTTTGACAGCCGATCAAAAAAGTTGTTCGCCAAGTGATCACTGACACCAATACCACTCCAACTGTGAATGGTATTGCCGCCCAAATGTGTCGCCGCCAAGCCCGTCGTCGCTGTTACCGACACCTTTTTACCCTGGTCACGCGCCTGTGCAATAAAAGTATTCAGCAGGTGCGTCTTGCCGGTACCCGCCGCACCCGTTAGCAGCGCCGACCGACCGCTCATCAAAATCGCCAGCGCCAACTCTTGGTCCATACTTAACCTCGTGGCGGTTCGCCCTCAGGCTCGCCCAGCAGTTTTTTCGATTTAATTTCGTAGCGTTTGCCGGTAATTTTGCTCTCAATGTAGTCCTCGTTGATCAAGTTCACAAACATATCCAGATCATTACCGTCCATAATGATGATCGCACCATTATCATCACTCATCAGCTCCAGCTGCATCTCGTCAGCATAGTCCAGCACCTGCTCCTGCTTGACCTCACCGATCTCCAATTTCTGCAACTTATTGATGGTCTTTTTGCGTTCCTTGACCAGCGCATTCAAATCCACGCCCTCTGGGAAGCTCAATTTATATTCCTTTTCAATTTCCGCCACTTTCTTATCGGCAATCACTTGCTTCTTGTACTCATAGCCAAACATCCGCTCAAACTTGCCTGGATTAAAGGCAAAAATATCCTGACCGATGATCAGCACCTGGTTATCATCCGGCACCTTAAAACCGACTTCCGCCTTAAACGCGCCAAACTTGCCGTCAGAAAACTCCCACGCTAGCGCGCTTTTGAGCGTCTGTCCCTGTTGGATTAGCTTCGCTGTATAAAAGACTTTTTCTGGATCATTCGGGTCAGTAAACCGTGCCAGCACGCCTTTCATTCGCTTGAACTCATGCTCAGCTTCCGAGAACTCCACGATGTCATCACGCTCATGCTCGATCAAATGAATTAAGGTTTCCGCTCGGCCAACCTTACCGAGGTCTGTTCGCAGCAGCACGTTGTCTTCCGCTTCGCTCAGTTCATAATCCCGCACACTAAGGCCAGTGCCCGCCCCCAAATTAACTTGATTGATATAGTCAAACAAAAATAACGGCCGAAGCTGCTGCTCAACGTCGCCCTTCAAGGGCATAAAATACGGCGTGTAATTTTTATTAAATAAGAACAGCTCTATCTGTAAATCGTTCTTTTTCGCATCAGTTTGATTCGCCCACAAAAAAATATCAGTCGTTTCCCTCACTTCTTCCATTGCCCTAGTATAGCAATTTTTACTAGACACCGCCAGCTAGGAGGTTATATATCGACCAAATTGTCTATCTGCTTCAGTCAACATTGTTTCATCCACCATAATCTTACTGAGATCTTCCTGTTTCAATACCTTATGTGGTGGTTGGACTACAAATAAACCGATTGCCAAGGCCGCCATTTTTAAACACTGCGTCGTCTGTTCACGTGTCAGGTTGGCCTCTGGGTTAAGACCTTTCTTCACCATCGGACCAGCCAGCCCTTCAAGCCTACCTCCCATGTTAGGATAATACCATGTAGTCACTATTCCCTGCTTTGCATACATCTCAGACGGTAGTACTATATTTTTATCACTACCTGGATCAACCTTGCCAGCTAGTTTACCGTGATCCTTACTATCACCAACACCCGCCCTGACATATAATGCATCGCCACGAAGATCAACCGCCGTGGCAACACCAATGCGTGCGTACAGCTGATCAGCCGAATCTGGATAGGAGTAAAACGGATGCAACTCAAGCTGCACGCGGTCTGGCACGTGTAATTCGCTCATGTTTATATTATATCAGAAATGTATTATTTAGTCAATCTTTCGCCTTCACGGGCTCGGTTGGCCCAGGTATCCGCCAACTCATTACCCTCGTCGCCCTCATGACCGCGCACCCAGCGGAGTTCCGCCTGCGAATTCGAATACAGCTCATATAGTTCACGCACGATGTCCAGATTTTTAATCTCGCCACCCTTCTTTGTCCAGCCGCGCTGCTGCCAGCCGGGTGCCCACTTAGTCACCACATTGATCCAAAACTCGCTGTCAGTATAAATCACGCACGGCGCCTCGTCCGCGTCCTGAAGCGCCGCGATCAGCGCCTTGCCTTCCATGCGAATGTTAGTCGTCTCACCGTCCTCTGAGCCCAAAATCCACGGCTCAAGATCACGAATCACCGCAAACCCACCCGGACCAGGATTTGGTGAAGCAGAACCATCAGTGTAGTAAATCGTCATATAGGTAATTATATACCATTCAGCGCTCGTCTAGCCATATCACGAACGCGTTTAAGCAAGGATTTACGCCTATCTAACGTCTGCTCCTTAAAGTGCGTTACTCGTTCACGACTCTGGTTTGTCAGGTGATCTTCCTTAGCACTGTCATCAGGGCTCGTAAAGTAATCCTGCTTACGCTGCCAAATATCAATGACCGCATCAGCTGTCTCGTCAGTCATATTCACCAAATCGCCATATATCTTACGCAATTTAAAGAAGAAGTGTGCCGCTTTTTTACCAGTACGCGCCACCAAGCGAGCATCTGGTGTCGAGAACTGCATTTCAAATGGTGCAAACGGCACTCGCGTGTCACCTGTCTCGGAGAAACCAGTAATTTTTGCGTCAGTAAAGTCCCTACCGCTGTCTTTAAAGCTAAATAACTCCATATCAGCGTCAGGAATCATCTCAAGGACTGCCCTACGAACATTCTCCTGAAATTCTGGAGACCCCTTGATAACAAAGCATTCCTTATCGCGTCCAGGTGATGGATATGGCGTAATATTCTCATCATTCAGGGCATTGATCACCGCCTCAGCATACAAATCGGCCATCTGCTTATCATCATCGGCGATCACCACCATGCCATACAGATCAATCGGGTGAAGATCACCTTCATCCTTCAGCGGCTGAGAATGCGGCTCATAATATCCTATGCGCCTTAGAAACTTTTTCAAATACGAGCCTCGTCCCTTACCACGAGCTCGCGCTTCTGCCTTAATACCGTTTCGCGCTGCCACAGTACCAACTGCAAACAGTGTATTATGAGGTGAGGTTGTCTCCACAGCTGGCCGCAAATCTGGCTTACCAAGCAACCGAGAAAAAATTTGATTAATATTATTCATAGCAAAATTAAATCGCTCAGGATCGACCGAGTCCTTAGGACCAAAATGTAGCGATTCAACCCTATCTACTTCATCAATCAATGGATCAATATCATTGCTCAAATCACTGCCATCCATACCATCGCCGATATTTCGCCCAGTAATGATATCTACTTCATCATTCAACTCAGATTCTAGATTATCAAGCCCAACAATACTACACACAGGGATCAAAAAGTTTTTTGCAAACACTGCTTGCCTATAGACTGCTGCGTCGTGATATGGAGTAGTCTTTAATTTGGCAAGTGTTACTGCCCCAACGATCATCGCTGTTTCTAGTCCAATACCCTGAGCACCCTCACCCTTAGTTGAGAACGTTTTGATCAAATCATCGATACGCGGTACTGGCATCGGCGGATTTTCAGACCATGGACTTTGCGTATTGTCTTTCCCTAAATCATCAGGGATTTGCTGGCCATCTTCTAGCCGCAATGCTTTACCCTGCAATGTCGTCTCATCAATTCCTTCAACATATGACGCAAACAAACCTTGCAAGACCTTATAGTCCTCAAGAATACCAATCACGACATCTCGCTGAGTCTCGTTGACTATCGTTTCATCATTATCAAGTGCCGAGGTGATGTAATCAATCCGCTCATTCTCCTCGATATCCGTCGGCATCTCTATGATGAGCTTTGCTGCCGAACGACGCGCTGGCGTCATGTGATGACCACCAAACGTCTCCACTAGCTCCTTAGATAAGGCTTCAGAATGAAAGAATATCTCGCCTCTCCGAGAGGGATTACCAGAATTATCAATCATCTTTTCTGACTTTTGTGTATTATTTGTCATAATCAACAGCTTACACTATATCACAAAATATAATATTTTGCAAGTACAGCGCTTCCCTTGCATCTTCAATTCATCTAGGCAAAATAAATTCGCATCAACTCGCGTGCTACTCTGTCAGCGTCGTGTCGAATCAAACTGCGTTGCGCTGCCAGCGGGTCACTAGTAGCGTTGGTGTTCTCCCAAACTTCATCAGCGATCAATCGTTTTCCCGAAGCGTAAAAATGCTTCTTTTTTAGCTCTTCTTTGTTCCATTCGACCAACATCTCGCCGTCTTTGGCATACCGGTCGATCAATTCTTGCGACGGGCGATGGTTATTGTATAGCACATGGTCCAATTTGACACCTGCAAAGCGTTCAATTTCACTGGCATAATCCGCAACCGTAAACTCATCAGTCTGACCAGGCTTGTTCACCAGATTACAAACGTATACTTTTTTAGCCTTGGTCTCAGCGAGCGCGCGCGTTACGCCACTGACCAACAGAGCCGGCGCCAGACTACCATACAGCAGCCCCGGCGCAATCACCACCAAGTCCGCGTCTAGTATCGCCTGCCGCGCCTGAGGATTGATGCGAGCAGTCGGCTCCAAATCCAGCCACGGACGCTCACCAACCGGGATAATCAATGATTCAGCCTCATGTTGACCCCTGACAACCGTACCGTCAGCCAGCCGCGTAACAAGCGTTATATTGTCAAATGTGATAGGCTCTACTCGCCCTCGAATATTTAGCACTTCTCCAGCGACTTTGACCGCTTCAGTAAAATTACCAGTCATTTTTTCCAAGGCTGCCATGAAGAGGTTACCAAACGCGTGTCCCTTGAGACTACCCTCGTCAAAGCGGTAGTTGAACAGGTCTCTCACCTTTGGCGAAGTGCTCAGCGCTACCAAACACTGCCGGACGTCACCAGCTGGCAAAACCCCCAATTCATCTCTCAGCTGCCCGGTTGATCCACCGTCGTCGACCATATTGACCAAGGCTGTAATGTTATGTGTATAATTTTTTAATCCACTCAGTAATGTGAAGCTACCCGTACCGCCGCCGATAACGACAATGTTTATACCCATCAGTTCCATAGCTTGACTATATCACGAAAAAAACCTACGTCAACGTACCCTTTGGCAGTGCCCACTCCAGGAACGGTTGCTGCTGGTGATTAACCGCGGTGATGATGTGCGCGGCCACTTTAGCTGGGTCATTGAAAAACAGATAGTCAACTGGTAGTTCCCGACCATTCCAGAACGGCGTTTTCATGGCGCCTGGTAAAAATAGTGCAACTTTCACTGGCAATTTCTGTTCATCCGCCTGCATTCCCAAACTGCGCGCCAGTCCTGCCTGGGCGTGCTTGGTCGCCACATATACCGCTTCGTCCCCGCGAGCTTTGACGCTACTGGTCGAACCGATGATGGTCAGCACTGACTTCTGGTTTTGACAGGCCATCTTGCGCCACGCCCACTGCACCAGCGGTAACGGGCCAGCAAAGTTCACCTCAGCCATGGAGCGCGCGTCAGGCTGATCCTCGAAATTACCACGCCAGCCATAGCCCGCTGCCCAGACGAATTGTTCAATGGCGTCGCCACCCAAAATCTGCTCAATCCGTGCCGGAGCTGCTTCAACCTGCTCGGAATAGTACACGTCCAACGGGAAGCCCTCGCCGTGCTCCTGAGCGTTATGCGTCTTCCCCAGCACTAACACACGCTTGCCATTTTTCCTGAGCTGCCTAGCCATCTCCAGGCCAAGTCCACTCGTCCCACCAAGAATAATATGCATATGGTTATTATAGCACACAAGGTTCCAGCTGTACGCTTACACCTACTATTCCTGGCGTCGCTTGACACGAGCACAACACACTAACCAGCCTAGTACTAGCCCTAACACAATTGATAACGACAAATACACCAAGACAAATTTTGCTTTAGTTAGTAGCGAAGTGCTTGTTACTAATAACGGATTTACGGATGTTGAAGGCTGGATAAGCATGAAAGCAAAACACATATTTTCCAACCAGTCACATATAGCACCTAGAACAGGAAGCAATACTAGCCATCGAGTATGGTTCCACCAATTAGGCACAGTACACCGCAGGAAAAACGCCAAAGTATAGACATAAAATACCGCATATATCGCCGCATAAATAGTGTCAATAGGTAGAAAAGTGTACAGATAGACGTTTCTACCAGCGTCGCCTAGCGCCAAAAGGTTATCGTGAACATAAATACCATCATTACCAAAATTAAGATCAAATATCCCCGCACCACTGGCAACCGACGACACATAACTAGCCGCGAACCGCATCGCCATCATACCAAGGAGAAAAAGCACAAGCAATACCCCAATATGACGAAACCTTGTGGCTTGAACACTACAAATTATACGCATGATTTTATTATATCTCAGATTTACTTTTTTAACGGTATCGCTCCACAAACCGTCGCAGTACCAACTCTGGCCAAGTGATAACTTCTTGCTGGGCGTTAGCTATCAACAGGTCGGCTTCTTCGGGAGCAAAATAGCCAGCGTGTTTATAAATATTGATGCGTAATGCTAGGCCGTCAGCATCAAGTTCGGGGTGAAATTGCGTGGCGTAAACATTGTTGCCAGCGCGTAACATCTGCACACAGGTGTTTGAACGAGCCAGTACCGTGCAACCACTCGGCGGGTCAATTACACCCTCTTTATGTCCGACAAAACCACGGAAAACTGATGGAAAATCTTTACATAAATCATCCTGTTCACCTTCTGACGTTGTAGAAATATCCACCGCGCCAACCGCCTCAGGATATTCAAAGCTCATCCGTCCACCCATGGCCGTCACCACCGCGCCAACACCTAAACACGCTCCCAAAAATGGCGCGTCTGCCTCAATGATTCGACGCATCAACGGCAAAATATAGCTTTCAAATCGCTTCTGCTCGGGCGATTTTTGTGCTTCGTCATACGCGAAATTAGCCGGACCGCCGCCCATGATGATCCCAGTATAATCATCCAAATTCACCG
>CAUSLL010000023.1:0-8266 GCA_963532835.1 uncultured Candidatus Saccharibacteria bacterium | reverse complement strand
GAGCGGTTGGCTGTTAACCAATAGGTCGCTGGTTCGAGCCCAGCTGCCGGAGCCAAGAAAAGACACTTCTACGGAGGTGTTTTTTCTTTGTTCCTCGAAATACGATTCGGTACCATACAAAATTCCACACCAGACTGATGCTTTCTTGATTGTTAAAAATAGTAAATCAGACGTATAATAGATGAGTGAAAAAACGTCAAAGTACAAATAAACGTTGGCTATTGGCTGCAGTGGTAGTTGCGGTGCTTCTTGCGGTGAAGGTTGCTGGACGAAACCTGTCCATAGAGCTACCCAAGCATTTCCAGGACTTTATCACCCTGAGCTTGAGTGTCATCATCGAAGCATTGCCATTTGTGATGCTGGGTATGTTCTTTTCTATGGCGGTTCGGGTGTGGTTGCCTCACGACTGGCTGCTTCAGCATTTGCCAAAACAGCCGTTCTTGCGTCGCGCCCTCATTTCGCTACTCGGAGTGTTTATGCCGGTCTGTGAATGTGGCAATGTGCCGTTGGCGCGTGGGTTGCTTGCCAAAGGCTTAACACCAGCAGAATCGCTCACCTTCCTTTTGGCGGCGCCAATACTCAATCCTGTGACCATCATCACTACCCAACAGGCATTCTCTGATGATAATACGGTACTGATTGCTAGGATTTTGGGTGGCTTTTTGATCGCCAATCTCATCGGTTGGATATACAGCTCGACGCGGCAAGAGACCATGTTGCGCTCAGAATTTATCGCTAGTTGCAAAGAAGAAAATGACCATTCAAACAGGCTGGTTGACGCGCTTCATTTTTTCAAGCATGAAACGCGCACCATGATGCCGGCATTGATCATTGGTGCAATGATAGCTGGCTTTATCCAAGTTGTCGTGCCGCGTGAAACGATTTTACTGTTAGGGAATAGCCCAGCCTGGTCAGTATTGGTCATGGTGCTACTGGCGTTTGTGGTGTCGATTTGTTCTAGTGTCGATGCATTCTTTGCGCTGGCATTTCGCGGTACGTTTACATCTGGCTCACTAGTTAGCTTTTTGACGTTTGGTCCGATGATTGATATCAAAATGCTGAGCTTGATGCGCACGACGTATCGCCGAACGGTACTAGTGCAAGTGTCATTGTTGGTGGTGTTACTGACGGCGCTGCTGGGATTGGTGGTAAATTATGTATTCTAAAGTATTACACTGGATCAATAAGCTGGACGAATGGAGTGGCATCCTGCTGATGCTAGTTGCCAGTATCGCTACGATATGGCTCTCATTCGAAGAAAAACTCAAGTGGTATATTCATCCGCGCTATGAATTATTTTCCTTGGCGTTAGCGACAACTGGTGTTTTACTCGCCCTCGCCACGATCATCACTCTGCCAAAGCACAATCACAAAACCTCACCTAAACGATATCGGCCATATGCCGCTATGGTGATGGTCATTATCTCGGTCGTCATATTATTAGTGATACAGCCGGCGGCGTTGACCAGCTTGACAGTGAGTCAGCGAGTGATGAATAGTGGGGCGAAGGCAACTGGTGATGCTCGTGAATCAGCCATTCTCAAAGAACGGGGTAGTTATACTAACTTCACCATCAAAGATTGGTCGCTCTTATTATCCCAATCCAGTGACCCAAAACAATACCAAAACAAACCAGCTAAAGTCAGCGGATTTATCACGGCTAGCAATGACGAAAATGTTTTCTTTGTTTCGCGTTTTGTAGTGACGTGTTGTGCTTTGGATGCTCGCCCAATTGGTGTACCAGTGTATAGCCCAGGCTGGCGCAAAACCTTTGCTCCAGATCAGTGGGTAGAGACCAGCGGGGTGTTTATCGCCAATCCAAATACTAACACCACCGATCGTACGGTCCTGTCGCCTGATTATGTCAGACCGATTGATAAGGAGAAAAACCAGTATGTCTATTAGTGTCATGAAAAGAATGCAGCGATGGCAATGGGTGATGGCGGTCGCGATTATTGCTGTTGTTACTATGTTTTTCCTGGTCGACGGGCAAGGTCCACGGTTACGGCGTGCCGAATATATTCCGGCACCAAAATCTGGTAGTGTTGCGCAGTGGCGGTTCTATTTTAATCAGTCAGTCAAAGACCCTTCGCCAGATAATGTTCGTCTGTCAGCCGGGCGCTTATATGGCGTGACGACAACCAATGACGTTGTCACGGTTCAGGTGCTCAAAACAGGCCCAGAACCAACAGAACAGCACGTCACCATCATTGACCTACAGGGTAAATATGGTAATCGCAGCAGCAATATAACACATGTGGTTCGTAGGCCAGACACTTTGTTCTACAGTCCTGCTAAATAATCATCGCTAGCGCATTTGGTCGGAAGCGCAGGCGATAGTATACTAAAGAACATGAGATATATCCTGTTACTTCGGGGAATTAATGTTGGTGGTAAGAACAAAGTCTCGATGAATGACCTTAAAGCAAGCCTCGAAGACTTGGGATATCAGAACGTAGTCACCTATATCAATAGCGGTAATGTTATATTTGACACTGATGATGGCCTGACGACAGTCAAAGAGAATATCGTTATCATGTTAGGGTGTTTTCCGTTTACCATCAAACACGTCGTTCTGACGAAAGATGAGTATCTTGACGAAGTGTCTGGTCTGCCAGAGTGGTGGCATCAGCCTTTGGCGCGAAAAGATGTATTATTTTATACCGATGACGTCGATCCTGAGTATATCAAGGAGAGGATTAGCCACATGCCGCTTCATGATGAGATTGTTCATTTTGGCAAAAAGGCAATCTTTTGGGGTAAATATAGTGAGAAAGAATTTTTACGTACGTCATATCACAAGCTACTGATGAAAGAAAAGTTTTATCCGCTGGTCACCATACGGAATGGGCGGACATTTGATACGTTAGGAAGGATGCTGGGGTAGGTTAGTAGATTTACTAGTCCTAAGTGGTGGTGTAGTTCGCTCGTGTAGGCCTAGTGGTGTAAACGCCTACTATGCGATATACTGAAACTATAGCAAATAATGACTATGAAAAGGAGTCGTTATGAGTGATACTTCACCGCTGATATTACACGGGCTGACCAAGCGCTTTGGTCATAAGCTGGCAGTCGACAATGTATCGCTGGAGCTGCATGAAGGTGAGGTGTTTGGTTTTCTTGGGCCGAATGGTGCGGGTAAAAGTACAACGATTCGGTCGGTGATGGATTTTTTGAGGCCGACGGACGGCTGGGTAGAGTTGCTGGGTGGACGGAATTCCGCGGAACGAACAGCCCTTCATGATCAGGTTGGGTATCTGGCGGGCGACATTGCGCTGTATGAAACTATGACTGGCCGGAAATTGCTGAAGTTTTTGGCGCGGACAGGTCGAAAGGTTGATTGGCGATATGTTGATGAATTGGCTGGGCGTTTTGAGGCGGCGCTGGATCGACCAATTCGCCAACTTTCCAAGGGTAATCGCCAGAAAATTGGTCTAATTCAAGCCTTTATGCACCGCCCGAAACTGCTGATTTTGGACGAACCGACCAGCGGGTTGGATCCGCTGATGAAACAAGTGTTTTACGATTTGGTGCGCGAAGTTTCCGAGCAAGGCGCGACGGTATTTGTCAGCAGCCACGATCTGACTGAAGTGCAAAAAATTTGCCACCGTGCCGGTTTTATTCGTGATGGAAAATTGATTGCTATTGAACACATCGCGACCATGAAACATCTGGCGACTCACCGCTACATTGTGACCTTTGCTAAAAAACCGTCCCTGGCGGCAGCTAAAAAATTACCATCCATCACCGACGTTCAACACCGTGGCGACGAATACGAATTTACCGTCAAAGGTGACGCGGCAGAGTTTGTCTCGTTCATCGCCGAATACAAACCAAAACTATTGCGCGAATCAGAACTAGAATTGGAAGAATTATTCATGCGGTATTATGAAGGCGAGGAGGCAAAGCGATGATACGGCAGACGGTGCGGCAAAATTACAAGTTGCCGCTGTTTTTGGGTGTTGGCATTAGCGTTGTGGCGGTGTTGTTCTCAGCACTGTTCAATAAATTTAGCGATCAGCTAAGCCCGTTCATCGACATGATGCCGGCTGGTATGAAAGCGGTGGTTGGCGATTTGGCGATTGGCACCACGCCAGAAGGCTGGCTGAGTATTGAGCTGTTTCCGCTGGTGGCGATGGTCGGCGTGGTGATTACAGCGATTATTTTAGGCGCTGGGGTAATTGGTCGGGAAGAAGATTCGGGGACATTGGAGTTGCTGCTCGCTAGTCGACGGACTCGGGTGACGATTGTGCTACAAAAATATGCGGCGATGGCGGGGTTATTGGTGATGCCTCCGGTGCTGTTGTGTGTGACAATTGCACTCATCGGTCCGCTGTTCGACTTTCACCCAAACCTCACGCACGTTATCGGGGCTTGTGTGAGTTTGTGGTTTTTGGGGCTTAGTTTTGGTAGTATCACCTTTGTCACTCAGGCAGTGACAGGCAAGCGCGGGCTGGCTGTCGGCGCTGGTAGTCTAATTTTTCTAGCAATGTACGCCCTGTCGATTACCGCCAAGCTGATCGAAAGCTGGAAAGATTACGATGTCTGGTCGCTCATTCATTACTACAACACCCCAGGCACTTTGATGGACGGATTGGATTTAGGAAAATTGGTAATTTTAGCCTTGGTAAGTTTGGTATCATTTGGCGTGGCAGCGATCGGATTTTATCGGCGAGACACGGGAGTGTGATAGGGCGACTGCCGTTGTATGACCTGGCATAAATCTGTTTGATGATATCGCGCAATAGAGTAGGTATATTTTAAATGTTATAATTCCCCATATGGAAACACCACCCAGCCATAACAAACTATTAACCAACAACGCCCTGCAATGTGCGGCAGCGGAACTCGGTGTCGACTCTTCCGATTTGCGAGTTACGCCAGTCAGTGGTGGATTTTCACGTAATCGCCGCGCTTTGGTGTCGGCGGGCGATCAGACGATTTTTGTCAAAGAAGTTGATGTTGATGTATTGCCTGATGATGGCGAGCGGGAATTGGCTTGGCTGAAAAAAGATTATAAAGTGATGCGGATGTTGCAGGAAATTCACCCGCAATATGTGATTGATTGGGCTAAGCTGGCTGGTGATGGGCACGTGCTGATGACAACCAGTTATGCGTCAGCCGACGGCTGGTTGTGGCGGCCGCCAACGGAAAAATCTGTGGCAGAACGATATATTTCAGCAGTGGTAACAGCAACTCGCGAGCTGGAACAAACAGAGCTGCCGCACGCGGTGATTGAGGAGCTATATCTACAGCCATTTGTAGCGACAGAACTCGGCCTGGATGACGGCATTGACCGGGTTATTGCTGATGCTGATATTCGCCGTCAGCTGATCGATAATTACCAAACATTGTCACCGGAGCAATCAGAAGTCAACCAGCGGCGCTGCCAAAAGATAATGGAGTTACTCAGTAGGAGCGATGAATTAGCTGATATTTCGGTACGTGCTAAACACTTTGCCAAACAGTCAGAAGATTGCTTTAATCACAGTGATGTTCGCAGTGATAACTTGGCGTTTCATCCGCAAACTGGTGAGTTGAAATTGGTTGATTGGAATTGGGCTTCCTATGCGCCGCGAAGGTCTGGGGCAACGGAGTTTCTGGTTGACATGGCGCGACATAGTCAGGACGTAACGCCGTGGCTAGACGAGCTCAATGCGGAGATGTTGGCAGCATTTGTCGGTTTTTTTCTTGTTCGCAGCCTCAAGCCGCCGCTTCAGCCAGGCGACAGTCTTCGCCAAATGCAGGCATTATCGGCTGCCGCTGCTTATGATTTGCTGGAGCGTACATGACGACTCCACTTATCATTCTCCGTGGTAATTCTGGCTGCGGTAAAACTAGCACGGCACGCCTGCTCCAGCGTCAACTAGGCTACGGCACGATGTTGGTGTCGCAGGATATGGTGCGGCGGGAAATGCTACGCGTGAAAGATAGCGAAAGTAACCCGGCAATTCAGCTGATTTATGATCTGTGTATGTACGGCAATAACGTTGGTTATACGGTGATTTTGGAAGGTATTTTGAGTAGTAAAAAATACGGCGCGATGCTACATCGGCTACTGAATGATTTTCAGGGCGAAAAGTTGATTTATTATTTTGATATATCATTTGAGGAAACGGTGCGTCGCCACGCCACAAAGCCAAACGCTCATGAATTTGGCGAAGCGGAAATGCGCCAGTGGTGGAAAGATCAAGATGTTTTGGGTGTCTCGGGCGAGCGGCGAATTGGCGAACAGCTGGCTCAGGCAGAAATTGTTGATACGATTCGCCGCGACATCTTGGCGTTATCAGAGGGAACAAATACTTCCGCATCTCACATGTAAATAATACAATGCATTTTCGTTGACAGACGCTATATATCGCGTGTATATTCTATATTAAGCACTATATATGGTGTTTTACAAAATAAATAACGTTTTTTGCAACACGCACCCCTCGGGGAGGTTGGGGTCTGTTTGTTGTTGTCATAATAAGGAGGGGTATGTACAAATCAATCAAAAAACGCGATGGTCGAACCGTCAAATTTGATCGCAAAAAAATCGAAAAAGCCATTGAAAAAGCGGGCCTAGAGACTGGCGAATTTGACAAAAAAACTGCCAAGGAACTAACCGAGAAAGTATTGGCGGTGTTGGAAGCTCGCAACCAAAAGCAGTTGCCTGAAGTTGAAGATATCCAGGATATCGTCGAGGACATTTTGATTGATTCTAAGTTTAAGAAAACTGCCAAGGCCTACATTATTTACCGTGACCAGCACAAAAAATTGCGCGAAATTACATCGAGCGCGCATGTTGATTTGATTGATCAATATATTGGTAATCTGGACTGGAAGGTGAACGAGAACTCCAACATGGGCTACAGTCTACAGGGTTTGAACAATTACGTATCGGCGGAAGTTACGAAGACTTACTGGCTAGACAAAATCTACACACAAAAGATTGGTCAGGCGCACAAAGAAGGTGATTTGCATATTCACGACCTGAACCTCCTCAGTGTGTACTGTGTCGGTTGGGATTTGACTGACTTGTTGCAAGAAGGTTTCACGGGTGTTGCTGGCAAGGTGGCGTCCAAGCCAGCCAAGCATTTTCGTTCAGCATTGGGTCAGGTAGTGAACTTTTTCTACACCTTGCAGGGTGAGGCAGCTGGTGCTCAGGCATTCTCTGATTTTGATACACTGCTGGCGCCATTTATTCGCGCTGATAAATTGAACTACGATGAGGTTAAGCAAGCACTGCAGGAATTTGTTTTCAATGTCAACGTACCGACGCGGGTTGGGTTCCAGACACCGTTTACGAACATTACGCTTGACCTGGAGTGCCCAAAGCACATGGCGGATAACCCAGTGATCATCGGCGGTGAAATGCAGGACTCCACTTATGGTGATTATCAAGAAGAGATGAATATGCTCAATAAGGCGCTACTTGAGGTTTTGTCTGAGGGTGATGCTAACGGCCGCGTCTTTACCTTCCCAATTCCAACGGTTAATATCACTAAAGATTTCAACTGGGATAATCCAGTGATCGAAAGTCTGTGGAAAGCCAGCGCTAAATACGGCATTCCATACTTCTCAAACTTTATCAATTCTGACATGGATCCAGAAGACGCGCGCTCAATGTGCTGTCGCCTGCGCATCGACAACCGCCAGCTAGAATACCGCGGTGGTGGACTATTTGGCTCAAACCCAATGACCGGTTCGGTCGGTGTGGTGACGATTAACTTACCGCGCCTGGCGCTGAAGTCTAAGAACGAGAAAGAGTTCTTCAAGGGCCTGAGCGAATTGATGGATATGGCGAAAGATAGCCTGGAAACCAAGCGCAAGGTGTTGGAGCGACTGACTGATGCTAACCTCTACCCATACACCAAGTTTTACTTGCGCAACATCAAGCAGCGATTTAACCAGTACTGGAAAAATCACTTCTCGACCATCGGTTTGATCGGCACTAACGAAGCGGCATTGAACCTGCTGGGTGTTGACATTGGTACCGAAAAGGGTAAGGCGTTTGCCGAGAAAACGCTTGATTTCATGCGCGACCGCTTGGTGGAGTACCAGAAAGAAACGGGCAATAACTACAACCTAGAGGCAACGCCAGCTGAGGGCACAACCTACCGCTTGGCGCAGCTCGACAAAGCTAGTTTCCCTGACCGAGCGCACTTTGCGAATGGTTTAGGTGCGGAAGTTAAACATCCGTTCTACACCAACTCCAGCCACTTGCCGGTCAACTACACTGACGACCTGTTTGAGTTGATGGATTTGCAGGATAATTTGCAGA
>CAUSLL010000022.1:0-10463 GCA_963532835.1 uncultured Candidatus Saccharibacteria bacterium | reverse complement strand
CTGGCTGGTAGCGGCAAAAGTTCGGCGGTCGAATATTTCACCAAAAAGGGCATTCCGAAAATTTATTTTGGCGGCATCATCTACAAAGCCATGGAAGAAGCTGGTATCGAACCAACCTGGGATAATCAGCAAAAATTCCGCGAGGACATTCGTCGTCGCGAAGGCAAAGATTTTGTCGTCAAACGCGTCGTCAAATCGGCGCATGACTTGATTGACGCTGGTCAAAAACTCATCGTCCTGGACGGCTTGTACACCTGGAGTGAATATAAAATCCTCAAGCACGAATTCCCTGGTCAGATGTCCGTCATCGCCGTCGTCACACCAAAACACCTGCGCTATCAACGTATGGCCAAACGCCCCGAGCGGCCGATGCAACCGCGCGAAGTTGACCAACGTGATTGGTCGGAAATTGAAAACTTAGAAAAAGGCGGACCAATTGCCATTGCCGACTATTTTGTGATGAACGACCGCGGGCTGGACGAGCTATACACGCAGCTGGAGGCCGTCACCCACCACGAACATTTTTGCAAGGCGCCTGAGCAGTGCTAAGCCCTACAGAGAGCGTTATCGTGTCACATATACTTGCATAAATTATTTTATGTGTTATAAATAAGATATGTTAGAAGCAAAGCAAACTATACAGGCACCGCCCACACCTGAGCGAACACCAGAGACCGAGCAGTTCTCGGGAAAAATAGTACAGAACATAGGCGACGTCACCATGCAAGCAAGTGAAATCAGCAATAAGCCTACCCAGCCACGTCAAAGAATATCTGATGAATTCATTCTTTCCAGATACGCATTACCCCTAGAAAGTGGACAAATATTAAGCCCGAGAAAAACACCGAACACCGACTATGCATCGCTTAAGCGAAATAATAGCTGAATTCACAGAATTCAAGAACACCTAGCTCAGATATTCATATAACTTCTTAGCATCTTTGTGCTTCCGCAGCTTCGCCAAAGCCTTCGCCTCAATCTGGCGGATTCGTTCGCGCGTCACGGCAAATTCCTGACCAACTTCTTCCAATGTGTGGCTTTTACCATTGTCCAACCCAAAGCGCATACGGACAATTTTCTGCTCACGATCACTCAAGCTCGACAACACATCATTAACCTGCTCTTTGAGCAATTGATTGGTCGCTGACTCTTCTGGTGATACCGTATCTTCATCTTCGATGAAATCGCCCAACACCGAATCTTCTTCATCGCCATCACGACCGACACCCGCGTCCAAGCTTGAAATGTCTTGCTTGATTTTCATCACATATTCAATCTTTTCTGGCTCCATATCCAGCTCTTTAGACAGCTCTTCAATAGTCGGTTCACGGTTCAACTCTTGCGTCATCCGTCGCTGAGTGCGCAGCAATTTGTTGATGGTTTCCACCATGTGCACCGGGATACGAATGGTTCGTGCCTGGTCAGCAATCGCTCGAGTAATCGCCTGGCGAATCCACCAGGTTGCATAGGTTGAGAACTTAAAGCCTTTGTCTGGATCAAATTTTTCGACGGCACGCAACAAACCAGTATTACCCTCCTGGATTAAATCCAGAAAATCCAACCCACGGCCCGAATATCGCTTGGCAATCGACACCACCAACCGCATGTTCGCCTCAGCCATCTTATCTTTAGCCCTTTTATCACCCTGAATCACACGGTGTGCCAATTCCATCTCTTCTTCAGCATTGAGCAGCGGAATTTTACCAATCTCACGCAAATACAATCTGACCGAGTCATCAGAGATATCATCCAGGTATTGCCCAGCGTTCAGAGCGTCAAGGTCTTCGGTTTCCTCGTCATCATCAACATCATCGATGGTCGGCTCATCGAATTCCGTCTCATCAGTTGCTAATGGCCTGTTTTTTATTGGATCGTCGGTCACGCTTTCTCCTTAATTAGTGCGTTCAGCTGATGTCGCAGATCGTGAGCCAACGACTCATTATTTGCAGTTTCAGCGTCACGCAAATTACTCATTAATTGCTGTATTTTGTTTTCACGGTGTTTAGATATTACATGTTTGACCAATCGCGCCATCTCACCTGGTAAATCGTCTCGATTCCAGTCGGCATAACGAGTGTCGAATTTTAACTGTACTATCTTTACATACTCCTCAATATTTTTCAAGGTTTCGGGCATCGGATCAAGTGTTGTATTGGGGTTTTGGATAAGATATGTCAATAATTCTCGGGTGTTCGCATTATCTGTAGCTTCTGTTGGTACCGACGCCAGCCAACGCCTCACGCTTGGTTCTTGAGCCGCAAGCCCTAGTAGCATATCGAGCGTCTCATCTGATGGTTTTTGTGGTGCTGTTTTTTTAACTTTTGATTGGCGAAGAACCGTTTTGTTTGTTGTAATACCAGACATCTTTGCTGTAAGAGCCTCTATACTGGCCCCTGTTTTCTCAGCCACCATCTGCAAATAATGCTCTTGTTCTACTGGATCATGCAAGCTGCGGATCAAGTTCAGCGATGCAGTTGAAAAGCGTCGTTTTCCCTCAGCAGTCCTGACATTTTCTCGTTGCGAGTATTGTTGTATCACCCACGCCACAGCAGGCGTAGCTTTAGCGATGACCAACTCCCATTGTTTCACACCATGTGTTTTGATCAATTCATCTGGATCCTTACTACCCTCTGGTAGACTAACAACCTCCAACTCCACCCCAATGGTTTGTGATAGTTTGATAGCCCGTTCAGTCGCATTTAAACCCGCTCTATCACCATCAAACGCTAATTTAATTCTACTAGCCAGCCTACTCAAGGCCTTGAGGTGCTGTTCAGTGATGGCTGTTCCAGCCGTGGCGACAACCTGCCGTACTCCTGCCTGATGACTACTCACCACATCCAAATTACCCTCAACGATTACCACTTCGTCTGATTTTCGAATCGCCTCTTTAGCTTGAGATAAACCAAAGATGTGCCGTGATTTATCAAACAAAAGTGTTTGCGGCGTGTTCAAATATTTTGGGGCATTTGCCTCATCATGAATGATCCGGCCAGTAAACCCAACTACTCTGCCAGTCGCATCCATAAGTGCCACCACCATCCGACCACGATACAAATCACCACCAAATCTATTCGTCAAACCAGCATCGGCTAATTCTTGCTTTGAAAAACCCCGTTTGGTTAAGGCCGTCACCAATGATGATCCGTCATCTGGCGCAAACCCAACCATAAAATCCTGAATCGTTTGTCGAGTCAGACCACGTTTTTTAACGACATAGTCCAAGGCTTTGGGTGTACGCAGCAGTGATTGTTGAAAGAATTTTGCCGCTAGCTCCAATGCTTCAGCCGCTCGTGCTCGCCGCTTGGCAGTTCTCCCATCACCGCGAGAGAACAAACTCAAATCCACACCCGCCTTGCGCGCCAAATGTTCCAATGCCTGGCGAAAATCCATCCCCTCCACTAGCATCACAAATGAAAACACATCACCGCCCTTGCCTGACGAAAAATCATGCCAAATCTGCTTTTCTGGGCTAACCATAAAACTCGGCGTTCGCTCGTCGGTAAATGGACTGAGGCCTTTCATATTACGGCCCGCCCGCTTCAGCTGAACGTACTCACCAATCACGTCCTCAATATTCAGTCGTGCCCGCACTTCTTCTTTGGCATCTTGCATGTCTTTATTATATCACCCTTTACCTCTGTTCATGTTTATGCTTAAATAGTACTATGTATCCAAATGATCCATATTCTCAACCACCAACACCATCTGGTATTGATTATCTCAATCAAATCGCTGCTCCACCAGAGCCAGCCGGATTTGATAAGAAAACCAAAATCATCATTATCATCATTGCACTGGTTGGTGTGCTCAGTCTTGGCTTCATTTGGGCGGCTAGTCAGTCAGGTTCTGGTCCAACGATTTCTAACGCCATCATGAGAGTTGCCCGCCTACAAACGGTCACTGAACTGCAGAAAAAGCGTCTAAAAAATAGCACGGTCACTGACATTAACAGCTCCCTTGATGCAATATTAACTACCGCTGTCAATAAAGCGACACCAATTGCTCAGTCAGAAAAGCTAGATATCAACAAAGCTCTCAAGGTGCCGGACTTTGAGGTAAAGCTCAATGAAAAGCTAGATGATGCCTTTTTAAACGACCAGCTCGATGCTGTCTACACCAGGGAGATGGCCTATCAACTTGAGCTGCTTAGTTCAGAATTATCCAGCTTGTCAAAAAAAGCCAAAAAATCTGACGTCAAAGAATTCTTAGAAAAAACACAGTCAGACATCACTTCCATCAAGAAGCGTCTCGAGAGCTCTCCGGTGTAATACCGCTAACCAACTGCCAGCTCAGCCGCGCCAAATCAAAAATTTCTTCATCACTCAACTGCCCCGAACAGATGATGGTGTTCCAGTGTTTTTTGTTCAAATGATAGCCCGGCAGTACCGTTTCGTATTTTTCCCGCAAATTCTGCGCCAGCAATGGGTCACATTTCAAACTCACCCTGAGCGGCTTCGAGTCCTCCGCCACCAATGCCACCATTTTCCCTGCGCCGTCATTACTCTTACCAAATTTATACACCGCGATATCCTCGCCAAACGGATAGTCTAACCACACACCAGGCAAACTCAAGATAAATTCTTCAAATTGTTTATGGGTCATGGTTTCACCTTCTTTAAATAATACTTAAGTTCCATGATACTGCCACGAATATCCTCCAGCGCCCGATGATCCTCTGGCTTGGCAAATTTCTTACCATATTTACCCTCAAACACCACTTTCCAAGCACTGACATCCAGCATCCGATAATGTAGTCTTTTTGACAACATAGGCCACCATTGGTCGATAAATCGCCGGTCTTGATGGATTGAATTACCACCAAGCAAAATCCGTGGCTCATCTGCAAAATGTTCATCGCAAAATGCCAATAATTCACGCTCTACCTCACTCAGCGGCTTACCCGAAGCATTTTGCCCCTCCAAACCGCGCCGCGCTGCTGGATGCTGGTCCCAAAAGCTAGCATTTCGGTCCAGTAGCTTACCTAACTTCTCTGGTTCATGTCGCACCACACCCTCATAGGTCGCAATTTCCGTAAAATCCCAATCCGTAGCAATCGCCGCCACTTCCAAAATCTCATCACGCACTGGATCCAGCCCGGTCATCTCAAGATCCATCCACAAAATCTTCTTTGACTTAAAAGTTGCTTTCATATCTTTATTATACTACGTTTTAGAGTCGTAGTAGTCACGAGAAAACCGCTCTGGCACCTGCTGCAGCAACCGTTCAACAGCGTCATCAAACTTTGCCGCACCGCTAAGCTCCAAGCGATTTTCTCTTTCAGCCAGAAAAACGCCAGATGCGTTGCCGTCAGAGGGAACAAAATTTGTCCGATTGACTAACTCGTAGTATAATTCAGCAGCGCTCATGTCTTCACAGCCATATGGCAACATCCGGTAGAACCTCAGATTTTCCACATAGCATTCAGCTAATTCGTCGCTGACCTCTAAAGCCTTGTCTAATTGCAATGTTTGCATGAAATAATCGTCTCTTGGATCGCCATAAGTATCATCTGGCAGCTGGACGCTTTAAATACTTGCATCGTCAATTCCTTGAACTTGCATATCTGAAAGAAGGCGCACAGCCTTGAGGGCTAATTTGTTACCAATGCGATAGCTATTATCAGGATCGTGCTCAAATACCGTTGGCCTGATGACGTGCTCGGCAGTATCCAACACTGCTTGCGTACTGGCCAACAGCCTCCAAGTGTCACCGTCCTTGTGTATAAGCACTTGATTGATTGTAAAATCATGCTGCCTCATAAACTCAGCGGCAGACTGTACAGGCTCCGCACCATAGCCATTCATTGCATCACGCGGCGAAAAGCGCATTGAAAGATCGCTCGCTACCGCCCGAATCTCATCTGGATCATAATCGCCACTAGCAATAACTTCTTCTAAAATTACCAAATCGACATCGCGAGGAGGTGGTAACTGACGGTCACTGTGTACTAGTGCCTCCAAAACCTGGCGAGCCGCCCCGCCCTTTACACCAATAAATGACGGTAGCTCATCTAAATCAAAACCCAAATTAGCCCGCTCAATAGCATCGGCAGGCAACTCATATTCATATATTTCATTGCAGCGAGCTTCCGGGTTACCGAGTTGCTCACAATCACAGTCTTTTAATTGAAGGTTCGCCACCCCTAAATCCGTATAGTGTTCACCACTATCAAGCATTTGCAGAACACGAGGCTGATGTATTTTAGCCTCTATATCGCTCGGGTTCGGGCTTACTTTTTCCACATATACTATTTTAGCATAAATCATTTAAAAAGTCAAATAAATACGACCGGCACCACTTCCAAAATCTCATCACGCACTGGATCCAACCCAGTCATCTCCAGGTCAATCCATAATATTTTTTTCGCTTTACTCATATTACCTATTATACACTCGTCATCTGTTTATTTGACTATAAAAAGCTTCTTGCTGTTCGCTCGTTAATACCTCTTGCACCACAGCCCAAACCTTAGCCTCCGCTTCATGGACATTGTGACTATTTACCGCAGACCCGTCTAGGACCTGACGCAATTGACCCTTAGCAATAACTCGCTGATGTTGTAAATCAAACAATACTCTTACTTGTTTATTGGCCCTGTTTTTCATCGTGTCCACTATCAGAGCGATTTGTTTATCTGTCGTAGCGGGGATTTTTTGCTGCTGTTCTGGACCGATCACTAGTGAGCCAACTTTCGGCTGCGCCACATGAACCAAATCGCCATTCGGCGCCACCCGGTCACCAAGGAACTCAGGCACGGCACTGTCGCTCAGGGCTTGCGTGATTTGATCCTTCGTCACCGGCAAAATTGTATTGAGCGTATGTCGACGACCATCATGCGCGTCATACCACCACGGAAAGGCTACTACCAACTTCAGCGCCTCCATCCCCATACGCCGTGCTAAACTATACGAACTAATTTCGTACTCAGAAATACCACGTTCGCCAGTATGAATATTTCTGTATTGGTTAACTGTTGTTCGACCAATACGTCGACTACCGACCTTGGCATACAACAACTCTTGAAATCCCCGCAGCAAGGCCACTGATATATTATGTTTTTCTTCACTATTCAGCTCACCCATATCGACGTCATATGGATTGACCTCCAGGCGCCGACATATTTTGTTAAATTGATAGTGAATATTATCTGCCTTATTTGGATCAATACCATTTGCCAGATAAGCACGACCATCAGTGTGATGACCGTTGTAGATCTCTCTGGTTTTCAAAAAAGCATCGTATTCGGCAAAAAAGTCATCTGTTGTATCGGGGCTGACAAATTCCTGGAATAGTTCCTTTGGTTGATGCCATGCAGCAAAACCACCACCAGAGATAGAAGCCGCCATCGCTGACAGCGCCAACACTTCACGCAAGCTTCCTCCACGTTTGATCATTTCTGCTAATGCTCGAGATAATTCTGGTGACAATGGTAGATTATCCATAAATTCACCAATTTTTGTGATCTGCCCCTCTCCATCAATCGCTTCTAGCGTTTCCAGTAAATCGTACGACTCTTGAATAACTTTTTTACTAGCAACAGGATGCATCAAGTATTGGTTCAAGTCTTCAAAATCACCGTTCAAATTGATAGCCGACAAGACATTGCGCACAATATTGGTGTGATATATCTCCGGTGGGATATGCTGCTCGCGGGACTTGATGTCGCAGAATCCTTTCAGCTCCTCTGGTAGATAAATCTTGCCGTAAGAAATTGGCCGTGCTAACACAAACTTTGCACCGTCAATATCACGGCCACCACGTCCCGCCTGCTGCATCAGCTCTGCCTGGGTACACAATCGAGGCGGTAGCCCTTCTGCGCCCTCTTCGCCGATTTCTTTACTCTTTGTCAGTCCATTTGACAACACCAAATCAACCTCGGGGATAGTGATGCCAGACTGTCCAGCCGAGGTCGAAACGATGACAAACGACTCGTCTTCTGCTGGTTCAGCAGTAAAAATCTCTCGCCGTGCAGCCTCTGATATGCCAGAGTGTAATTTAAAAAATCGTATTCTCCCGGATTGATGGCGGGTGTGACGCTTAATCGACGCAATGGTTTCCTCAATACTTCTCACCCCCTCAACAAAGACCAGTGCTTTTTTCGAGTCCTTACCATATTCGAGATACGATTCGGATACAGTCCCGACGTTATCTTCTGTAATGCCGATATCATGCGGCCGACCCTCGATGGTTACGACTGGCAATGCTGATCCATTAATATCTTCGTACATCGCCTGAGAAACTTCCGTGTCAGGCGTCGCACTGGAAAAAGCCATATGCCATTTGTCGGTATTCTCTATCGATTTTGCCGCCAGGGCCGTAGCAAATTCCATCTCCAAATTGGCTTCATGTATTTCATCAACCAACACCAGCGTTTTCTCACCATGCCAATCACGAGAAAATTGTTCCAATTTCTTTGTAAACGTTGCTGCCGTCATGAAACAAAGTCTAGTATCTGGCGTTGCTTCCGTGGCACGTCCATGAATCTTTCCCACCAGGTGATCAGGATATTGCTTACCCAACTGTCCACGTAAACTTTGCTCGACATATTCCGTAACATTATCGACAATCACCCGTCGCGGCATCAACACCACAACACGATCAAACCGCTCCAGTGCATACTGAGCGGTTTGTGTCGTTTTACCACTACCCGTCGGTCCACATAACCAAGATATTTTGTTCTCTGAGAGTGTATCTAATATCTCTGCTTTGTGCTTATACGCAGGCAATTCTTTGTTGCCAAGATCATAGTTGGCGAAAGAAGTTTCTGGTAGCTTACTGTACCGTTTCCGTAATTCTTCAAGGCGCTGTCGCCTCTGTTCAGGTGATTCACCATAACAATACGGCGACCGCCGAGGACCTTCAATATTTCGACTCAACAACTGGCTACTACTAGGCTCTTTTGGCTTAGGTAAATAACCCGCCCTCCGGACTCCATCTTTCACGCTACACTCTCCTTTATACTCACATTGTAGATAGGAGAGTGTAAAATAGCAAACGTAAGCGTTTTAGTCTTTTTTCTTGTCTAATTTATCAAGCTTCAAAAAGTGAACAATTGCATAGACCACAAAGGCGACTGCCAACAAGGTGATCAATGAGCTGATAAATGCTCCGTACAAAAATTCACCTCGACGTCCAGCAAATTCAACAGTAAATGATGCCGCTTGAAGACCCTGTTGTGAGCCAACGATCAACTGCACAAGTGGGTCGATGAACGCTGTGACCAACTTCTTCACTGTATCACCAGCCGCAGTACCGATTGCCAAACCGACAGCCAGACCAACCACGCCTTGTTCACGGATAAATGTCATAAAACCACCGCCGTGACTTTTAACCGCACCTGCTTTTTCTTTCAGAGCTGCTACGCTTGGCTTTTTAACAATTGCTTTCTTAATTGTCGTTTTTTTAACTGCCGCTTTTTTAGCTACTTTTTTATCTGCCATAAAAACTCCTTTACGTTAAGTAACACCTTGATTGTACCACACTGGGACAGAACGCTTACAATCTCTCTGGGGCGACAATACCCAAGACAGTCAATCCTGCCTTCAAGATATCAGCGTACACCGCCACCAGACCAACACGGTGCGCTTCTTTATCACTGCCAACAACTTGGTTTTTCTCGTAGTAGCGATTAAACTCCTGCGCCAACTCAAACAGATAGGCGCAAACATGATGCGGCTCCAGACTTTCGGTGGCGCGATTAACCGCCTCAGCGTATTCGCTCATTTTCCTGACGAGTAGCCGATCTTCGTCGAACAATTCCGTCGGGAACGTGGCTGCTTGCTCAGATTTCGCTAAAATACCCCGGGCCCGAGCGTGTGCGTATTGCAGGTAGCTACCAGTGTTACCCGTCAAACTGACCGCGTCATTGATGTCGAATACCACATCGCTACCAATTTTTACTTTCAAGAATTGATAGCGCAGTGCACCCGCCACCACCTCGTCGGTCGGCTCGCCGCCAGCTTGTGTGATGGCTTTTTTGAATTCGTTGAACAGCCAATCGATAGTGATCACCTCGCCGATACGTGAACTCATCTTGCCAGTTGTTAATTTAACCAGGCCAGTCGCATAATTAAACAATTTATCTTTCAATTCTGGAATTGCCAGTTCACTAGCGGCAATCACCCCGCGGAAATACGCCGCCTGCTCTTCGCCATTAACAGTAATCGATAGGTCCAGGTTCGGATAATCTTGATGCTTCAGCTGAATCAGCCCCATATCGTGCGCACCGTACAACCCGTTGCCGTGCGAACCGATGAACACATTATCAAACGCACCATATTGGCTGCCTTTGAAGATATACGCACCATCTGATTTAGTAAAGACCTCTGGGGTTTTTGCTTTGATCAAAGCTTTACCTGGTACTTCAGTTTCACTCTCAACATAGCGCCGTTCAATCGGCACATTGCCTAGCCGCGCCACATTGGCGTCAATTTCATCAAAACTCCAGGCTTTACAAATCT
>CAUSLL010000021.1:0-11053 GCA_963532835.1 uncultured Candidatus Saccharibacteria bacterium | reverse complement strand
ATTGCGCGCGAGGTGCTGAAAATTGTGCGTCAAAAAGGCGGCGATGTTTCGTATGATGATCTGCGTGGCGTGGTTGGCTTGGGCGAAGCGAAAATTCCGGTGATTTTAGCGAGCTTAGAACTGGCGCGACGGTATTTGCTGGATAGCGAGCAGCCGATCATTGACAGTCCGGAAAAAGCCGTCGAGCTGCTGGCCGACATTCGCGACAAAAAGCAGGAGTATTTCGTCTGTCTGACGTTGGATGGTGCGAATCGTTTGATCGCCAAGCGGGTAGTGACCATCGGCACGCTGACTGCCAGCCTGGTACATCCGCGCGAGGTCTTCGCCGATGCCATCGCCGACCGTGCGGCCTCGATCATCGTGGCGCATAATCATCCGAGCGGGAGTTTGGAGGCGAGTCAGGCTGATAAAGATATCACGAACAGGCTGGCAGAAGCGGGGAAACTGCTTGGTATTACGCTTAATGATCATATTATTGTTACGAAAACTGACTACAAAAGTCTGCTACACACCAGAGTAAACGACTTCCAAATCTGATATAATATATCATATGAATATGAGGGAGCTTGAAAGGCAGTTGTGGGCTGCGGCGGATAAACTACGGGGTAATATCAGCTCGTCGGATTATAAATATGTGGTATTGGGGCTGATTTTTCTAAAATATGTTTCAGATGCGTTTTCGGTGCGACATCAGGCAGCGATTGATGAGAATTATGATCCTGAAGACCGGGATTGGTATCTGGCGGAGAATATTTTTTGGATTCCCAAAGAGGCTCGTTGGGAACACCTGGTGGCGAGCGCCAAGCAGCCAGAAATTGGCGTTCTAGTCGATAGTGCTATGGAGGCAATTGAACGAGACAACCCTAGTCTGAAGGGTGTGTTGCCGAAAAATTATGCTCGTGAAGCTCTAGATAAGCGTCGCTTGGGTGAACTTATCGATTTATTTACAAATATCAAATTCGACACTGCCAGCTCCAAAGATTTACTTGGTCAAGTCTACGAATATTTTATGGGTATGTTTGCCGACAGCGAGGGTAAACACGGTGGTGAATTCTACACGCCGCGCTCCATCGTGAAATTGCTGGTAGGAATGCTTGAGCCATACAGCGGGCGCGTGTACGACCCATGTTGCGGTAGTGGCGGTATGTTTGTCTGGAGTGAGAAGTTTGTCGAGGAGCACGCTGGTCGTGTCAGCGACATTGCAGTGTATGGTCAGGAGCTAAACGAAACCACTTGGCGACTCGCTAAAATGAATATGGCAATTCGGGGAATTGATGCGAATATCAAACGTGGCGACACTCTGATGGATGACCAGCTCCCTGATCTGAAAGCTGATTACATTTTGGCCAATCCGCCGTTTAACATTAGCGACTGGGGTCAAGAACATTTGCAGGCTGACCCACGCTGGAAATATGGTCTGCCGCCAAAGGGTAACGCTAACTTTGCTTGGATTCAACATATGATTCACCATTTGAGCCCGCGCGGTACGGCGGGCTTCGTGCTGGCAAATGGGAGTATGGGCAGTCAAACTGGCGGTGAAGGTGATATCCGCAAGCAGTTAGTGCTTAATGATATGGTTGACGCCATCGTCACACTGCCGAGCCAGTTGTTTTTTAACGTCGCTATACCATGCTGTCTGTGGTTTGTGTCGCGCGATCGTACCAATCGTCATGGCAAAGTGCTATTCATCGATGGGCGTAATTTGGGTAAAATGGCAACCCGCCGTAACCGCGAGCTGACCGAAGAAGACATTGCCCGGGTGGCGAAGACATACCATGATTATAAAACTGCTAGTGTGGATTACGCCGACCAGCCAGGTTTCTGTAAAGTTGCTGAGCTGGAGGAGATTAAGCAACATGATTATGTGCTGACGCCTGGCCGTTACGTGGGCGTCGAGGAGGCGGAAGAAGACGATGAACCGTTCGCCGAGAAATTTGCTCGGTTGACTGCTGAGCTTGAAGGGCAGTTTGCGAAGAGCCGCGAGCTGGAGGCGAAAATCAAGGTCAATTTGGAGAAGATCAAACTATGAATCTTCAAGGGGAGCTAAGCACTGGGTCGACTATGAAGAACTTCTTTATAGTACAGTGGCTTTATATTAAAAAGACTCACCTTGTAGTTAAATTAGCACAAATCTATTCTCGTCCGTCGGTTTCATTCGGGAGTGGTTTGTGAGTAAAAAATACTCAATAGAATTTGCCGTAGAGGCTTCGACTGAATTCAAAGCGATCAATCGTCTCAAAGACCTAGGCGTAAGTCATGCCGATGAGGCGAAGTTATCCGACCTCGATCGGCAGGCCGGTCTCTTCATGATTAACGTATTGATGCTAGAGTCTGAAATGACCGATGAGGTGTATCATAAGATATCTAAGGCAAAAGACGTCTTCATACTTTCTGACGAACTTTCGGCTGCTCGGGGTGAAAAAATCTTACAGCTCACACTGGTGATTGAAAGGCAGCTTAAGAAGTTGCTCGTCTGCATAATCCCAGAGATAGAAAAGGTTTTGATAGATATCATTGATAATCATCAAAAACATGGCATAAAATCAACACCTACAGGGATAATCGAGTGGTGTCAAAAGATTCATGATTTTTCATTTGGTGAGCTTCCGGGCGTTCTAGAGGAAGATATATCACGGCTTGCTAGGGAAAGGCTTAATACGGGAGATGCCATGCTGTTACTAATAGCAGAGTCGAAAGATTTTGATAACCTAAAGTTACGGGCGACAAATTTATTTGAGACCAGGACAGTTTGGAATAGTATTTGTTCTATTTTGGAAAGCCCCGTGCAGTACGAGCATATATCTGGAGCTTTGAATAAAGTTATAGATGCACGCAATAAAGCGGCGCATCAGAACATAATAACCAAAAAAATACTCGACCAAACTAGAAAAAATCAGAAACACATAATGTCACGCATTGGTACTATTAAGAGCACCTACCGTGAAAACCTAAAGGTGAACATGGAGCAGCTAAGCAAGTCTATGAAAGCTATCATGGATTCTGTAGCAACGATTGATCCTACGATATTTACCGAATATCAAAAACAGATTTCTCAGATATTTCAACCTCTTACCGAAGCTGTCGCTAGATTGAAGCTAAATATTGCCTCGCCAGAATTCAAAAAAATTGTTACATATAATTCAGAAATCCAGTCTCAGTTATCGAAAGCCACTGCCGAATCTCTTAGAAACATGAAGTCCTTGCAAGTGTATAACGATATCACTAGAGAGCTGGCAAAAAATAATTTCACTAGGTATTTGCAAAATTCACTAAGCGAGATAGGCAAAATACAGCCAGATATTCAGAGACTACTTGATACAAAGGGGATGAGAGGGGGTGGTGAGGTGGCAGAAAAAGATGAGGAGCAGAAACAATGATGCAGATTGTTTCGCTCTCCGATGCAATTACCTTGCAGCGTGGTTTTGACTTGCCCACCTCACAACGTAGACAGGGTAAATATCCAGTCGTAGCGTCTACCGGAACAACTACGACTCATGACAAGTTTAAGGTAAAAGGTCCAGGTGTGGTTATTGGTCGCTCCGGCAGTATTGGTGGTGGTCAATATGTCGAAAGTGACTTTTGGCCCCTAAATACTACACTTTGGGTCAAGGATTTTAAGGGTAATGATGAGAAATTTATTTATTATACTCTTAAGTCTTTAGACTTTTCTAGCTTTAACGTAGGTGCAGCTGTACCTACGTTAAATAGGAACCACTTGTCGGCGCTAAAAGTGCGCATTCCTGACGTAGATAAGCAAAAGAAAATTGCCAATATCCTCGGCAGTCTTGATGAAAAAATCGAGCTCAATCGCCACATGAACGAAACCCTCGAGCAGCTCGGTCAAACCCTCTTTCGTCATTATTTTGTTGATAACCCTGAGGCTAAAAATTGGGATGAAGGAACTTTAGGTGACATTATGAATATAACCATGGGTCAATCACCGCCTGGTAAAAGTTATAATAACAATGGCGATGGTGTTGTTTTTTATCAAGGTCGCGCTGATTTTGGCTTACGATACCCGAATATGCGTTTATTTACAACCGACCCGAAACGTTTTGCTAAAGTTGGTGATGTGTTATTGACTGTTCGTGCTCCAGTCGGTGATGTCAATCAGGCGTCAGAACGCTGCTGTATTGGTCGGGGTCTCGCTGCAATATCCAGTAGGACGGGGGCTGTAAGTTTCTGTTATTATTATTGTCACCAGCTTAAAGCAGATTTTTTAGAGTATAACTCTGAGGGAACGGTTTTTGGTTCAATTAATAGTAAACAACTGAAAGCTCTAAAGCTGAAAATACCACCGATTGGCTTAGTGGAGAAGTTTGAAAATGAGGCTGCTGTAATAGATAAGACGATAATGCTAAACAGCTATCAAGTTAAAACGCTTGTTGTTCTTCGTGACTCACTTTTGCCAAAACTAATTTCTGGAGGGATTGAGGTATGAATAATGATACGATTATAACTCGTAGCGTAGTCGCCGGTGTGGCTGAGGTCAATGATATTATTATTGACGACTCTCCCAGGACTAGAATAGTATTTCGCCCTATGATTCATCAAAATGGGATAAGGGGAGATATAATACGATTTCGTAAGAGGTCTAATGGCGAGCTGATAGAACCTATTCCGCTGAATTTTAACTAGTTAAATGAGAATGACGGCGTAAAGATAGAAATGAAGACAGAAACGTTGGCTAAGTTGTATGAGGAAATTTCAAAATTAGCTCAACTCCTTCAAGATAGAGGTGTGAGATATGGTGAAAATCATTTTACGGTCGTAAATGCTAACTCTCTTGTAATTACTGACGAGAATAGAGCCACAGTAATAAGAAAACTCTTGGAATCAGGCGATGATTTTTGGAGTGCTCTGGAAAGTATTGATTCTGACTTTGTATCAAACTTTGTTGAAAATCGTATTCATAAAAAGCGTCGGGATTCCCTTAGTGTATTCGAGGGCCATCTCAATAATGATGACTGGAGTGAAAGTGATTGGCAAAATTTCTTTGAGAAAAATCAATGGATATTTGGTTATGGATTGAAGTATCAAATACTAAATATACATCAATCGCAGCCGAATTATGGTGGTAGATCAGTATCTGGAGCTGGTGGGCAGAGAGGTGATTTTTTGATGAATAGTGAGGCTGATATAAAGTTTACTTGTTTGGTCGAAATTAAAAAGCCTTCAACGCTGCTACTTCAGAGTGGGCAATATAGGAATGGAGCATGGGGAATAAGTAATGAGTTATCGGGTGCTATTTCTCAAGTTCAGATTAATGTTGCGACATGGGAGATTGAAGGTTCTCAAAATCCTGCAAATACAGAGACTATGATGCAAGAACATATTTATACAGTGTCTCCAAAAGGTATAGTTGTAGCTGGCAAATTGTCTCAGCTTAGTGAAGACCGTGACAAGCGCAACTCGTTCGAAAGGCTTAGACAGAGCCTACACAATCCTGAAATTATTACTTATGATGAGCTTTATGAAAGAGCTAAGTTTATCTTGGGCTCATCTGAGGGCTTAGAGCTATAAAATATTAAGGTCAAGCACATGTTTCGGCTTGACCTTAATATTGCCTAACTGTGAGTTAATAGCGATAAGTAAATTCAACCACTGGGTCAGTTTGCCACTTCCAGAAGAAAGTAATATCTTCGCCGAGTTGTTGATTGACTAGCTCTGTCGCAGGATTTGTATTATCTCCAAATGGATTAGTAACATTATAGGCGATGTTTTGGGTTTTGATATTCTCGTCACCCTTAAACAAGGCCGTGAGCGTCAGCGGCACTCTGCCGCCAGCCATATCAAATGCTGGTAGTGGAGAATAAGCTTTAAACGAATAGCACTTCACCCCATCTTCGCCAGTTGTCTCATCAATGACGGCTGACAATTGAATTTTGATAGTCACTTGACCTTGCGGCAGCTTCAACTTTCCGGCTCTAAACTGTTTTGCAATAGTCTTTAATTCTTTACTGGTGTCGTATTGATCTTCAGATAGACCAATCTTTTGCAAGTATGGCTTAATTCTAGATAAATCACCTCCTATTCGTCCCACTTGCGCTATTCGCTCGCCATAAGCCTGCTCTCCAGCTGAGATGACAGCAATTGATGCACTGAACTTGACCGTTGAGTAGGGTAGGATAAACTCTACCTCGCGCTCTTGGTCGTTGTTGACCGTGAAAACAGTCGTTATTTCAGCCGAGTCATATGTCCCGCCCATTTGCGATGTTGGCTCGACGACGACAGTCGTGTGTTGTTTTAGTATTTGTAGGTTGAGGGCTGAATCGCCCAAAGTCGTTTTGTTCATACAAAACTCCTTATCCTTTCTCTAGGTAAAACCTAGATTATATTTTTTCTTTATGGTAGGATAAGAAGTACATATGTAGACGGGCAGTCGTATATGTACTCAAACACCAGTTACCAGCTGGTGTTTTTATATACCCCCTATTTTTTGTTAGGTATATAACTGGTTCTATGGTAGCACATTGTGATTTATTTGACAAGCATGAAAACGCTATATGTAGCGGAGCAAGTAAAATAAGCAATTCACTTGATAGATTAAGCAATGTTTGCTATAGTGTTAATGTGAATGAAGTACAAAAAAAGCTTCTTGACCTAGCTGAAACAGTTAACCTAAGTACGCATACGTATTACAGGTTAGCTAAGACACTTGACGTTGACCATCCATACAAGGTTCAATTTGCTATAGACCAACTTGTCAAAAAAGGAAAACTGGTTAAGAACTATAAAACAGGCACGATATCTAAACCAAAAGATAACCAAGTGGTAGATGGGATGATTAACATACCCTACTATGGGTATGTTAACTGTGGTGAGGCTTTGACATTTGCTCAAGATAGGATAGAAGGGTATCTAAAAATAACCCCTAGCACTGTTTCTATATCTGATTTTCATAATCTCTTTGCCTTGAAAGCTTCTGGCAATTCTATGAATAAGGCTGACATTGGAGGTAGATCGGTCGATGATGGAGATTATATCATTGCTCGGAAGGAAGATAATTACTGTCCAAAGGATGGTGATCATGTCATTTCGATTATTGGTGGAGCAGCAAATCTTAAGAAATTCCGCAAGGATGCTAAGAACCAGCAGATTATTCTGGAGTCAGAATCTACAGAAGATTTGCCGCCTATCGTTATTAGTGAGCAAGATGTAAACAATTTGAGCGCGTATAGTATAGCTGCCAAAGCTGTCGCTGTGGTAAAGATGTCTTAGGGTCATGTTTGATTTGTGCTACAATGGCTATAAAATTAGAATGTAGCTGACTGGTAATGATTAATAAATATCTATGACCGAATCTCAAATCGAACAATACGCGCTTGATATCCTGGCTAATCTCGGTTGGCAGATTCTGCACGGACTGGACATTGGTCCGGATGGTGCTATGGCTGAGCGTGAGCTCAGGCAGGTGGTGTTGCCGGAGCGGCTGCGTAATGCTTTGGTGCTACTCAATCCGCACATTCCAGAATCAGCCTTGAATGAAGCGACACGGCGTTTGACGCAGATCAGTAAACCGAGCTTGATTGAGAATAATCACGATTTTCATCAACTGCTGGTGGCGGGCGTGCCGGTGCAATATCGTACATCGAGCGGTGAGGTGAAGCACGATATTGTACGGGTGGTTGATTTTACCTCGCCACACAACAACGATTTTGCGGCGGTCAATCAGCTGACGGTTTTGCAGGGTGATTATAATCGCCGGCCGGACATTGTGCTGTTTGTGAATGGACTACCGCTGGTGATGATTGAACTAAAAAATGCGGCTGATACGAAGGCCGATTTGGCGGCAGCGTATCAGCAAATCCAGACGTACAAGCGCGAGATTAGTGACCTATTTCGGTTCAATGAGCTATGTGTGACCAGTGACGGACTAGAGGCCGAAATGGGGACGATCACCAGCCCGCTGGAACGAATGATGCCGTGGAAAACGATTGACGGCGAGAAGGAAGTTGGTAACGTGCCGATGTTGGAGGTATTGCTGCGTGGTGCGTGTACGCCTGAACGCTTGCTGGATGTAGTGCAGAATTTTATCGTATTTGAGCGGGGCGATGGCGATAAATTAATCAAAAAAGTTGCCGCTTATCATCAATATTGGGTGGTGAATAAGGCGCTTGATCGGACGCTGACGGCCAGTAGTGAACGTGGTGATCAGCGGGCCGGTGTGGTTTGGCATACGCAAGGGTCGGGCAAGAGCTTGAGTATGGTGTTTTATACTGGCAAGCTGATGAAGTCGCACGATTTGCATAACCCAACCATCGTGGTGGTGACGGATCGTAATGATCTTGATGGTCAATTATTCGGTACGTTTAGCGCCTGTCGCGAGCTGCTGGGAGAAGATCCGAAACAAGCTGATTCGCGCAGTAAACTCAGGAAGCTACTGCAGCGCCAAGCGGGTGGAATTATCTTTACGACAATCCAAAAGTTTTCGCCTGAGGATGAGGAGGACAGTCTGCCAGTCCTGACTGATCGACGCAATGTCATCGTGATGGCAGATGAGGCGCACCGTAGCCAATACGGCTTGAAGGCGCATGTCCGAGCCAGTGACGCCCAATTGATGTATGGCTATGCCAAGTATATGCGCGATGCCCTGCCGGGTGCAAGCTACATTGGCTTTACGGGTACGCCGATTGAAACGGATGATAAGTCAACGCCGGCGGTGTTTGGCGACTATATCGATATTTATGACGTTGAGCAGGCGGTGAAAGATGGCGCAACAGTACCGATTTATTATGAGAGTCGGCTGGTTGATTTGAATATGGACGAGGCGACGCGTCAGTGGTTAGATAAGGAAGTTGATGATTTGCTGGAGGGCGAAGAATTGAGTCGTCAGGATGCGCTTAAAGCCGAGTATGCACAAAAAGAAGCCATCGTTGGTAATAGCGAGCGGCTGAATACTATCGCGCTAGATATCATTGAGCATTTTGAGGCTCGGCAAAGTGTGCTGAGCGGTAAGGGTATGATCGTGACGATGAGTCGCGGTATTGCGGCTGATTTGTATGAGAGAATCGTGGCGTATCGGCCGGATTGGCATAGTGATGATGACGCACGTGGTGCGATCAAGGTGATTATCACCGGTAGCGCTAGCGACCCTGATCATTTGCAGCCGCATATTCGTAATAAACAACGGGTAAAGGCGATTGAAAAGCGTATCAAAGATCCGAATGATCCGCTTGAGCTCGTGATTGTGTGCGATATGTGGCTGACGGGGTTTGATGTACCAAATATGCACACTATGTATCTGGATAAACCATTGAAGGATCATAATTTGATGCAGGCAATTGCACGAGTCAACCGAGTGTTCCCTGGAAAAACCGGTGGTTTGGTGGTTGACTATCTGGGTGTGGCAGGGGCGCTGCGCGATGCTATTTCTGACTATACGCAAAGCGGCGGGCGGGGCGCACCGCAGCTTGATATTGCTGAGGCGGTGGCGCAGATGCAGATGCGTTACGAGGTGGTGCGCGATTTATTTGGTAACTTTGATTATCAGCGATATTTTACGGCGCCAACCGACCGGCAACTGCAAATTATTTTGGATGCCGAGGAATATATTTTAGGGTTGGAAGATGGTGAGAAGCGATTGAAACAGCATGTTTTGGAACTGAGTAAAGCCTTTGCGCTGGCTATGCCGAGGCCCGAGGCGTTGAAGATTCGTGAGGAAGTGGCGCTGTTTCAGGCGGTGAAAGCCCGGCTGGATAAAGTGTCGAGCTCAGCGGTGGTGACTGATACTGAGTACCGAAGTGCGCTAAAACAAATTGTTGATAAAGCGATTGCACCAGTGGGCGTGGTTGATGTGTTTGAGGCGGCAGGGTTGGAAAAGCCGGAACTGTCAATTTTGAGCGACGAGTTCCTGGCAGAAATTCGTAACATGGAGCGCAAGAATTTGGCGGTGGAAGCGCTGCAGAAACTTTTAACTGATGAAATTAAACTACGATTCTCGCGCAATTATGCCAAGGATACGAAGTTCTCTGACTTGCTCAATCAAGCTTTGACGCGGTATAGAAACGGGACGATTGAGGCGGTGCAGGTGATCGAAGAATTGATCAACATCGGACAGAAAATTCGCCAGACTGTTGAGAACGGAGCGGTTGATGGCCTCAGTGAGGATGAGATTATCTTTTATGATGCGCTGGTTGAAAATGGCAGTGCTCGTGAAGTGCTGGGTGATGCGCAACTGCGTGATATCGCAAAAGTATTGTTAGAGCAGGTGCGTCGAGATGCGACGATTGACTGGGCAGAGCGTAAAAATGTTCAGGCAAAACTGAAAGTTAACGTCAAAAAGATATTGGCAAAATATGGCTACCCGCCAGATCAGCAGGCGTTGGCAACTAACATGGTGTTAGAACAAGCCAAGCGTTATGGTAACGAGTGGAGTCATAAGCGCGCGGCGTATGACGCTGGCGGAGCAAGTTTACTGGATTGATAAATATCAGGGTACAATAGGTATATGAGTAAGTCTAAAAATCCTATCACCATCGCTCGCTCCATCATCCGCATCGGTGATGCCGCCAGGAATACTAATGATTATAGTTTGCTGGGTGCGCTGCATGAAATGGTGGAGCAATTGTCGCAGCATGGTATTAAAGACACTGACGTTGATATGGATTTGCTGCTGGAATATGTCGAGGCAGCGGACGGTTGCGATTATTGCCGAGCGGGCGATGGTAAGCCGAGCTTTGAGGAATTAACAACGAAAATCAATCAGCAGTTAGCGCGGCGCGGCCAGGCGCAGGTGGAAGCGAGCGACCAGTCGGTGCTGAAATTTGAGCCGCTGGTTCATCTGGTGACAGCAGCATATGCCAAAAATGAGGATGGCATGACGTCGGGTTTATCGATAGCGCTGGTCGTCAATCAAGATGGCTCAGTGGATCTGCCGCGCGACCATTTTTTGAATGCGGAATTGCTTGATTATTTTGATGAAAATCACCCAGTCAATTGGCGTTCGGTCGAGCGTAATTTGCCGTCAAGGTTGCACGGTTACCACTTGGTGGCAGGTTCGGTAGAAGTGCAGGAGATTTTACCGCGGGAGTTGGAGGCGATGTCATTTTGA
>CAUSLL010000020.1:0-12468 GCA_963532835.1 uncultured Candidatus Saccharibacteria bacterium | reverse complement strand
GCAAAGCGGCCGTGCTTGAGATGAGCCGGGAACCAATTGATATGCTCGTTTTGCTCCAACATCAGCGGCTTCTGGCCTTGGATGTCGAAGAACCACGACGGAATCGCCCGGTACATGATGCGCTGTTTGCTACGCGGGTTGAACGGGTATTCGTGACGAATGTACTCAATCTTCCACACCGCGCCCTTTTCTTTCAGGTCTTTGGCGATGAACTTGTTATTATCCCACACCTCGAGGCCTTTGTAATTGGTATCGGTGTAGTAGCCGTTATCATCGATGACGTGGAAGGCGCTAATGCCGTGGCGCTTGGCCAGTTCAAAGTCATCCTCACCATAGGCCGGCGCGATGTGCACGATGCCCGTACCCGACTCGTGCGACACGAAATCCGCCGCGTAGATGGTGTGAACCTTGTCATTCTCTGGCCAATTCGAGCCCGTATCGAGCGGCTGGTAGGTTTTACCCACCAATTCGCTACCCGGGAATGTACGTAGCACGTCGTAATCAAGTGGCTGGTGCTTGTCGTCCTGCAGGGTGCGCTCGAGAGCTTCCTCGGCAAGGATGAGTTTTTCGCCATCGACCTCTACTTCGCAATACGTCATCTCCGGATTCACTGCTAGCATCAGGTTGGCTGGTAGTGTCCATGGCGTAGTCGTCCAAGCGAGGACAGCCGCATCTTCGTCCATCAGACTAAACTTCACATACACACTCGGATCAGTTACCGTCTGGTAGGCATCGTTGTCCATGGTCACTTCGGCCTTGCTCACAGGGGTGGCGAACTTGGTGTCATACATCAGCACCTTTTCGCCTTCGTAGATTTTGCCCGCCTCGTACAGCTGCTTAAAGGCCCACCAGACGCTCTCCATAAAATCCTTATCCATGGTGCGGTAGGCGCCCGTAAAGTCCACCCAGCGGCCGATGCGGTCGATCACGCCCTGCCACGTCTCGCTATTGGCCACCATGCTCTCGCACGCCTTGGTGATGTATTTTTCCAGGCTGATGGTTGGCAGTGGCTGACCGTCTTTATCCAGTGGCGCTGGCTGGTCACTACTCGTCACAATCTGCCGCCGATCGGTAATATTCAGCTGCTTTTCGACAAAGTTCTCTGCTGGCAGGCCATGACAGTCCCACCCCCAACGGCGCTCCACGCGCTTGCCTTTCATTGTCCAGTAGCGCGGCACGGCGTCCTTGACGATGCTACTGAGCAGCGTACCATGGTGCGGCACACCAGTGATAAACGGCGGCCCATCATAAAAAACGTAGGCATTATCCGCCGGTCGCTGCGCCACCGACCTTTCGAACGTCTGGTCGTCCTTCCAGCGCCGCACCCAATCTTTCTCGTATTCTGCCGCTCGGCGGCGTGTGCCGTGTTTGAATTTCATTATTTATTTCCTTTCGCTCTATTATGTGATTTACATAGCATCTCGCAATTCTCCATTGAGGTAGACCCTCCCTTGCTCCAGGCGCTAACATGATCAGCATCCATTTCATTTACCTTCCATATCTTTGCCTTGTTAGCATCGTGGCCTATTGCGCAATAAGAACAGTTTGACACACCTTTTTCTTCTGCAGTTTCGGTCTGCTTTTTGTAAACAGTTTGTTTAGTTGCGTCGTCAAACACCCTAACTTCAAGCAATTTAGTATCACCGAGGTCACCTTTCTGCCCAGAATATAACCCCAAAACATACTCAAATATCCCCTTACGATTTTTTACAAATGGGTCGCCATATAACTCACTGACTTTTGCGGAAATTTGGTCAGAGTCATAAGAAAACTTGTGATATTCTTCATATAGCCTTCCCCATTCCAGACCACGCATTTCTTTCTCAACTTGATTAAAGGTATTTGACACCCAATTCAATACCGTATCAAAATAAGTCTTCGCTTCTGCAATAGAATTATCAAATCTATGCTGCGACATATATTCTGAGGCTGCCATCCCCTTTGCTGTCGCAATCCACTCCAGCGCCACATGCCAAAAATCCTGACGCTTGGCGTCGCCATTGATATACGCACCCCACATGGCAATCATCGCATTACCGGAATTTGAGAAAGTCTCCTTACCTAATGTCACAAAAGGCCCAGAATAAATAGCATTCAGCAATTCCTGCTCATTAAGCGGCACACCAACAATGTTAATCGTCTTAAACCATTCCTTGATTTCACTCTCCGTGCCTTCACATTCATACACCAGGAGTTCGGTTTCCAGTAACTTCTGGCGCAAATCCTGCGGCAAAGAATCAAAATGCGTCTGATTACCATTGCGCACAATTGAGAAGCGCCCTTCAATAAATCGACCGATTGACGTAATTCGCTGCTGTCCATCCAGCACCTCCAAATTACCATCCTCTAATTTATTAAAATAAATCAGACCAATAGGGTAGCCTTTTAATATCGACTCAATGACCGCAACATCTTTCTTGCCGTCAGCATAAATGTAATTACGCTGATACTCTGGCTGAATCGTCAGTTTACCACTTAGACCAAACAATCCTTTCCCCTCAAATTCATTATAAGTAAAGCCCTTAGTAACCTCGGCAATAGTATATTTTTTTAGATTAGCAATCATTTCTTCTCCTTTTTATCATTTTTATGATTGTAAATAGACGCCAAACCAGTAATCGAAATGCCCAAGGTAAAGAAAGCTACTATAGCAAATGCTATCCAGCCCAAAACTGAAAATATGATAGAAGAATTGTTAGCTAAAAGCAGAGACGCATAAGAAAGAAAACCCCCCACTATTGCGACTATAACTACCACCGCTACGTTTAAATAGTTAAGTTTACGAGTAATCATATCTTTGAACCTCCCCGTTTCAATATCAAGTATATCTTGGATATTATGTTTTGCACTTGAGCCATCCTTTAGTCTTTCATAAACTTCAGATAAATCCATAATTCTCTTTATTTTCTTATCGTTTGCGTCGTTTTCCTTGAATAACTTGAAAAACGAAAGCATAAGTGAACCAACTGCCACAACTGAGCTAACCGCAACGGGAGAAACTAGTTCGGAAAAATTCATTTCTCTATCTCCTTCTTGTGTCTAATCAATATCCTGAAATATGGCGTTCTTCCATTAATAGCTAGGTCTTTTTCATCATCTCCATGCCTAAATTTAATAATCTCGAACTGATCGGGGTTATACTTGTCCAGGAATGAAATCGGTACACCCATCACGCCATTAAAATCACTGGGGATAGCATCGGTAAATGAAACTTCAATCGCGTCATAGTTATCATACTTTTTATAACACACATCACTGTCAATTACTTTCTTGCTAAACTTCCTGTTTTCCGCCATAGTCATCAACTGCAACTTCTGATGACGTTTACCATGGTCAAGATTAGTAAACCATCGCACACCTTTAACTCGTATGAATTTCCTTCCGTCTTTATCAATTCTCCAACCAGACGCTGTTATGGGGTAGTTTTCAGGCACCATGAACTCTCTATCACCACTCGATATTGTCGGTCCAAGCCAAACCCTGTTGTCCATAACTTTCGGAAAGATCTCTTTATATGTAATTGCGTTCATATTGCCAATAATCAAAAACTTTTTATTGTAATCAAACAGCTGTGCCACATATTCACGAAATAACGAAAACGGTGGGTTGGTCACCACGATGTCAGCTTGTTTCAGTAGTTCTATACATTCTTTCGAACGAAAATCACCTGGCGGGAAATCATCATCACCTTTCAGTGGCCTACCACCACCATTAGCCTGAATAATCTTTTTAATATCTTCTAAATCACATATTCCGTCACCATTTTCGTCAGACACCTCAGTAATTTCAATCACCCGACCTTTTGTCTCGCCATCTTCCGTCGTTGTATTGGTCTGCAGTGAAGATCCCTTAGCTGATGAAATCTCTTTATCTGGCATGTCTGGCAAAAGTGCGGCTTGCAACTCGGTTCCTGCCACTGGTGAATTAAAGTAACTAGTAGCAACCAGCTTCTTGATGCCATAGGCGTTGAATTTATTGGCAAAAAATTTGAAAAAGTTACTCTCATATGGGTCATCACAGTTGAGATACACAACCTTTCCGCGGAACACATCGGGATTATAGTCAATATACGCTTGGACTTCCTTTTGGATGTCTTCGTATTGCGTATAGAACTCATCATTACGAGCCTTCTTTGCTGATGTAAGATTATTATTTGCCATACGTTTACCCCTCCCTATCGTCCAGATCCTTTAGCTTCTGCCCATTAAATATCCAATACGCTGCGCCCTGATAGGCACCACTCGCGTTACGCTTTCCTTTTTGTTGGAAAATATTGCGAGTTAGTGGCGATAGTTTATAGATTTCACCGTCGTACTCAACTTCTCGCTCACCAACAACAGTCGCGCTAATCGCTTTATCCTGTGCAAAAGTTATTACATTGCCGTTCTTTAGTCCTTTTCGATAAAAACTAAAAAGCGCTCCCTGTTTCCGTGACTGCGTCACTTCATCAAATTCACGTTCCTTATCAATATGCTTTGGATATACCACCTTCCCATCAAATGCCAGCAACAGCTGCTTAACAAGCTCACAGTCCAGCGCAAATAATTCACTATCATCAACTTGATGCTTGCTAAAAATTTCGTGTAGTAGACTCTCCTTATCATCATAATCATCAAGTTCAATCGCAAAGAAACGCTTCAATCCAGGAACATTATGATAGCCATTGCCCTCAAGATACCGCATTCGTTCACCATAGTTCTGCGAGCCAGTCTTGCCAATTTTAATCAAACCAGAAACCGCAGTATTCATAATATAAACGATGCCCTTCATATTGTCCTTTCTCCAAACAAAAATCACCTCTTTTGACCTCGAGAATCCGCTGGGTTTTAACGCGGACGGTACCATCTCGATTCCAAAAGAAGTGATTCTTTTAGCTCTTTCTTATGCTATTTACGCAAGCTCACGGCGGGGTCTAATCTCAGGTGCTAAAAACTGATTTCTTCCCGCAGGCTTCGCGGTTGATAGCCACTCATTTTACGTTAGCGCCATCAGAGATATACTTCATCAGGCACACGCAAAAACGCCCTACTCTCATTGTAGCGCGTTTTCACCAAAATCCCAAGGGAATTATTTAATTTCTAAACCGCCTAGGACGCATTCGCCTTTCAGATAAATTGTCTTTTTAGCAGAAGGCTTTGGTACGGTTTTATCATCACTACCGCCGAACACACCACGTACCTCATTCTTAACAATCACATCATCAGGCAAACTAATAGTAATACCGCCGCAAAAGGTAAAGACGTCGATGACTGCACCATCCTTGATTTTCGCCTGGCGCAAATCCAACTCTACACCACCGAATATTGCCGTTGCTGAACCACCAGTATACTCACCCCTCACTCGTGACTCTTCACCATAAAAAATTGCAACTTTCTCATTTTCGCGGTCATCAGTGGTCAATTTTTCTACCCGCTTGCGATTTCCAGATCCAACACTAAACACCATCATCAGACCAACAGCAATCAACACCACCGGCCAGAACAGTTTCCAAATACTAACATCAATGACGCCATACGCATTCAAACCAATCGACACGCCAGCGGCCATCAATAGCAGGCCCCACGCCCGCGTCAGCAGTTTTCGGGAGCTAACTATTGTCACCAGCCCCGCCAGCACTAGGCCGGCTGCCCAAACCGTTCCCCAGAACACGTTCCAGCTATCAAACTTGATAATTTCGAGATTCCTCAGTAGTAGAATCCCGCCGAGCGCTACAATGGTAACACCAAAGAATGCTCTGACAAGAAAGTTTTTCTTCATACTTCTCATTATGACACATGGTCACGCGTTACCAAAGTAAAAAATTTTTACAATAATGTTTTCGTAAAATAGGGCGATACGTCTAGAACAACTGATCACCAAACTTTGCGATTATCGCCATCATGGCAAGAACCACTAAAACTGCTGCAAATAACATATCATATCCGCGATCAACAAATTTACCCAGGGTCTTACCAGGTATATTCTTAACCAAAACATTGTACCGTGTCATACCAAAGAAAATCAAAATCATACCAAGGTCCAGAGTCAAGCACCACGGGCACAGTGCACCAATCACCAAATAGCTCATACCAAACATCCAGAAAGCAAAGAGCAGCCCCGCAATCACCCCGACTTGCGCGCATTGCATAAACCATTTCGGAAACTTTGTCCCCGCCAACAAAGCAACCGCTATAGTGATCATCACCGGCAAAGTTGCCAGGCCAATAAAGCTATTCGGAAAGCCCAAAATCGCTGCAGACCAATGGTTGGCAACCGCCGAACAGCTCAGTGCTGAGTTTAAGTCACAACTAAGAACCGCTTCTGAGTTCTTGGCTAATACCAATGATTCAATCGATAAGGCCAGCGACGCTAATAGCCCCAATCCGCTTCCGACCAACAATGCCAATGCCGACATATGCCGTCGCTTCAAATCCTCGTGAAATAACCAATTTCGTACCTTTTCAAACATAAAAACTTACCTCGCTAATTGTTGGCAGCGGAGTTCCCCGCCACATATTTTGTAACTGACCGCTGTCACTCAACGCAATAATCGTCGGGTATTCCACAATGTCGTATGTCCTACAAAAATCACTACCAGCCGCCGAATCTGGATTGACTTCCTCCAAATCATGCCCTGTCTGATTTTTAAAATCCCTGAGATAATCAAACACTGCGCGAGCGTGGTCGCTCTCTGTTTTATACACAACAACAACGCGCATATCTTAATCCCTTTTCTCTCGTTGCTGAGCTAAAATTTTCTCAAATTCATCCAATGTCTTGAAATCATAATACACACTGGCAAATCGAACATACGCTACCTCATTACGGTCAGCCAAAGCGTCCAAAACTGCATCACCAATCTGTTTTGATGGCACTTCAGACTCTCCCAACGCATACAACGCGTCTTCGACAGCACTCACGATCTGCTCAACTTCTTCTTCCGACTTGAAGAACTTGCCGACTGACTGATGCACTGCTGAAGATAGCTTAAATCGGTCAAATAACTCTCGACGTCCACTCTTTTTGAGCACTGCCAGGTTTGGTTTTTCAATTCGCTCGTACGTCGTAAACCTTCTACCGTCAGCTGTTTCTCTGCGACGGCGAATTGCCATGCCGCCAGCAACTTCACGCGACTCAAGCACCCGACTGTCACCAATGTTTACTACTACCATAGACTACTCCCTGTTCTTCTTGCGACGGCGTAAGAATGCTGGGGTGTCGTCCTCGTCGTCATCCTCATCTTCTGGTGGAGTGTCCCAAATGTTCGTGTCGTCTTCAGCAGCAAAATGTTCGGCAGCCTCTTTATGTTCTAGCTCCATGTCGATATTTTGCACCATTTCTTCGTCTAGATTGTTTGAACTGGTTTCAACTGGGTTCACGTCAAGCGTCACATCTCGGTCATGAAAAGTCTCACTGTCAAATCCTGTAGCGATAACTGTAATCACCAAATCATCTTCCATCTCTGGTTTCAACGTCGCACCAAAGATAATGTTTGCGTTTGGCGACACCGCGCTGGTGATGATTTCAGCCGCTTCTTGGATCTCCGCCATGCTCATGTCGTAACCACCAGTAACATTAAACAGCACACCCTTAGCTCCATCGATTGACACTTCAATCAACGGAGATTCAATTGCCTGCTGAGCCGCCTGAGCTGCTCGGTTTTCACCGCTCGCCCGACCAATACCCATCAAGGCCGAGCCAGCATTGCTCATGATAGTCTTCACGTCAGCAAAGTCCAGGTTAATCAATCCGTGCTCGGTGATCAGTTCAGAAATACCTTGCACACCCTGACGCAGTACATCGTCAGCAATTTTGAAGGTTTCCAACAGTGGAGTGCGTCGATCAATAGTTTGCAATAAGCGATCATTTGGAATAGTAATCAACGTATCAACTTGTCGACCCAAGTGAGTGATTGCCCAATCAGCATTCACTCGACGTTTTTCACCTTCAAAGCTAAATGGTCGCGTGGCAACACCAACCACTAAAATGCCCAACTCACGAGCAATCTCGGCAACCACGTACCCAGCACCAGATCCCGTTCCACCACCAGCACCAATCGTCACAAACACCATGTCAGCACCTTCAAGCGCAGCACGAATCTCTTCACGTGACTCATTAGCAGCTGCCTCACCAACCGCTGGGTCAGCACCAGCGCCAAGACCATTGGTCGTTGAATGTCCTAGATGGATTTTGACGTCGGCTTTTGAGTTATGCAACGCTTGTGCGTCGGTATTCATAGCGATGAACTGCACACCATTGAGGCCAGCGTCTTTCATGCGGTTAACTGCTGAACCACCGGCGCCACCAACACCAACAACTTTGATGCTAGCAAATGTCTGAACTTCGCTTGGTTGTATTTGTGGCATTATCGTATCTCCCCTCTAATCTCTATCCAGTATATCATCTTTGACCCTGGAGTGGTCATATTTATTTGAATTTCGCGAACAACCCACCTAAAAATCCGCCAGCTTTTTGAGCAACTTTACTAGCTTTTTTACCATGAGTTCCTTCAGAGCGGGACGGATTGGTGGACATTGCCAGCATCAATCCTATCGCTGCTGCATATTCTGGATCTTTGATGTCGTCAGTCATGCCAGCATAATCCTGTACTTTACCGATTTTCACCGCCAGTCCAATCTGTTCTTTGGCAAATTCAGCCAGGCCTTTTACTTTAGCGCCACCGCCAACTAGCACGGCTCCACTTGGCATTTTACTGATACCGCCTGCCTTTTTCAGCTCTTTAGCTACCAGTTCGAAAATTTCTTCATAACGCGCCTCGACGATTTCTGCAACTTCTGCTCGGTGGAAAACCTGCGTCTCTTTCTCATGTTTAATGTCAATTACGCCCGTGGTTTCACCGCCCAATTCACCATGTTGCAGTTTAACCTTTTCGGCAATTTCCAAATCAACCTTAAGGCCGATTGCCAAATCGTTGGTGACGTTCTGCGAGCCCATCGGAACAACTGAAAGATGCTGCAAATCACCCTCTTCGAACACCACCACACCCGTTGTGGAAGCCCCGATGTCGATCACAGCCACACCATTTTCCATCTGAGATTCATTCAGCACCGCTTGAGCGCTCGCCAACACCGTTGGAACTATTCTGACAGCATCGATATTAGACATTTCCGCCAACTTGTGCAAATTCCCCAGGTGTGGCACCAATCCAGAAACAACATTTGCTCGTAGCTCCAACCTCGTCCCGGTCATGCCAATCGGGTTTTTAATATTATCTTGCCCGTCCAATCGATATTCGTACGGAACCACTTCCAAAATCTCACGATTTGCAGGAACTTTTCCAACTGTCGCTACATTCTCCAGGCGCGCTACGTCGTCCTCTGTCACTTCACTACTACTCGCATTAACAGCAACCATGCCATCTACTTTAGTACTGATGATGTGTACACCATTGACACCCAAAGCAGCTTGGTTCACTCGATGACCGCTCATTCGCTCAGCCGCATCAAGCGCCGTATCAATCGCTGCCGCTGGCCCATTCAAGTGCGTGATCACACCTTTACGCATCCCGCTGTTGGGAGCCTGTCCCACTCCAATAATTCTCGGCACGCCCGTTGTTTCGTCGATGTGCCCGATAACACATCGCACTTTTTTCGTGCCGATATCAATTCCTACCGCATAATGAGATTGTTCTTGCATATGCTTACAGTATATAGGAATATGGGGTCATTTTGCAAGCTGTCAAAAAAGCATAAGCATGATACACTAGACACATGAAACGTAGTACTTTTTCTCATAAGCCTGGGTTTACTTTAGTGGAGATGATCATCATCATTTCTGTTATTGCTATCCTCTCAACAATTAGCATCATCGCCTATCAATATATCAGGCAAGATGCTTATGACGCAAAAGCCAAAACTGCACTACAGCAAATCGAGACAGCGTTTAAGTCTTATATAACCGCAGGTAATAAGGTACCGATGCGTTATTACAGTCCGTATGGTTTTTATACTGATCCAGGAGGCGGATCAACCGAACAAGGCATTCCAATCAATAATGGGGGCGGTATAGGTAGAGCCCTGGTTAATGCTGGGTTTTTGTCGAGCAATTTACTAGACAGTCTCAAAAATGGGCCCCAGAAAAATACCGCTTTAAAGAACAGTATCGCTTTTGAACAATGTGGCAAGAATAAGGCATTCTTCTATATCGAAGTATACCGAAAAGGCATGACACAAGCGGAGCTTTGGGATAAGGTTCACTCATTGGAGTGCGAGAGAAAGACTAAGGATGATTGGTATGCAGAGCATGGATTAAGTCCTTCGCTCAGTGTGGTTGCGACCGGCACAGTCAACGGTCCAGCACGTTATATACTAGCAGAGATTGATTTCACCTAAATCTCTACAGCTTCGTCAAAATTTCCGCACCCGTCTCAGTGATCAGTACGGTATGTTCAAAATGCGCACCCAGACTGCCATCTTTCATGCTAATCGTCCAGCCGTCATCCTCAGTAACAATTTTCTCACCACCGAGGCTGGCCATCGGCTCGATAGCGATAGTGTCACCAGCGTGCAACACCGGACCAGTACCGCGCTGACCATGATTCGGAATCTCTGGACTCATGTGCATTTCCAGCCCCACACCGTGACCAACCAACTCGCGGATGATGCCCAGTTTCGCTTTTTTCAGCACCGCTTCAATGGCTGCTGAGATATCACCAACTCGTGTCCCGTCACCAGAGATCGCATCAATTCCCGCATACAAACTCTGTTCCGTCGCGTGTAATAAATGCTTTTTGGCGCCACGCGGCTCCTCATCGACCACCATCGTGAAGGCACTGTCAGTTTTCATGCCGCGGTAGCCAATCACCAGGTCAAAACTCACTACATCACCCTTCTCAAACACATAGTCTGTCGGGAACGAGTGCACCAATTGCTCATTGGTCGACACGCAGATCACCCCTGGAAATTTTACCTCATCTGTCAAATACGTCGCTTCCGCGCCAAAATCCTTGATGCGCCCAGCCACAAACTCATTGACGTCCAGCTCACTCATGCCAGCCGTTACTCGCTGCCGCAATTCGTCGTAAATCGTCGCTAGCATCCGCCCACATTCGCGCATATCTTTCATCTGTTGTGGCGTTTTTTCACCAGTGATCAATTGACTCATTTGGCGCCCTCAACGATTCCGCGGCTAACCAGCTCTTTTTCAATCTCATCATGAACTTGCCCCACTGTGCCCACGCCGCTCATATGGATAATTGGGATATTATTGTCATTCAGATAGTCCAAAATTGGGTAAATTTCACCCCGGTAAATACTAAGCCGCTTATCAATTGCCTCTGGCGTGTCGTCAACGCGACCACGCACTCGCAAGCGTTCTAAAATCTCATCTCGTGGCACTTCCAGCACAATCACCAGCTTCACATCCTGACCATGATGCGGTCGCGACTCAATCAACCACTTGGCCTGCTCCAACTGGCGTGGATAGCCGTCCAAAATGACACCGTTGATATCCTTGGCCTTATTCAACGCCTCGCCCATCAGACCATTGATGATTTCCACCGACACCAGTTCGCCAGATTGCATACGATGGATCAATTCGCCATCGTGCGTGTCGCGCAACAACTGCCCCGCGCTCAGCCAACGCCAACCATGTCGTGCTGCCAAAATCTGCCCCTGCACACTCTTACCAGCACCAGCCGGCCCAAAAAAGATAATCATGTTTCCTCCTATTGTGTCAGTTTTTCTTTAACAATCTTTGCAACCAAAGCACCGTCAGCAGCATTACCAACCTTCTGCTTTACTGCGCCGATAACCTGTCCCATCTTTTGCACGGAAACGTCATCCATGCTCGCTACAACATCTTCAACGATCGCCATAACTTCCGCTTCACTCAACTGTTCTGGCAAAAATTCTCGCAAAATTTCTGCCTCTTGCTCCTCAGGCTCCGCCAATTCCGCACGACCATTACTACGGTAAAGCTCCGCACTCTCAACGCGTTTTTTCACTTCACGAGCCAGAACTTTCTCAACTTCAGCATCACTCAAGCCCTCGTCACGCTTACCCAGTGACACTTCCTCATTCAAAATTGCTGCCTTAACATTACGCAACACATCCCCACGAAAACGATTGCCGCCCAAAAGAGCGGCTTTCATTTCATCAGTGATGCGCGCTTTTAGCGCTGACATTAACGCACTCCCAGGCGCATTTTTGCCGTTTTTTCAGCCCGGCGTTCACGACGAACGATTGCCTTTTTACGGCGCTCGGCCTTTGAAATTGGTTTCTCAAAGCGCATAACGTTTTTAGCGCGAGCCAAAACACCACTTTGTAAAACCTTACGGTTGAAACGACGAATGATGTTTTCGTTCGCTTCCTTCTGATCTTTACGTGTTACTTGTACCATACTTCCTGCATTATAACAGATGAGGAAATATTTGACAAATTACTATTCCAGATCGACCGAGTATATCGCCGCCAAACTTGCCGGCTGGTTCATATTGGCGTGTGTATGACGAAGGATATTCCACTGACT
>CAUSLL010000019.1:0-12702 GCA_963532835.1 uncultured Candidatus Saccharibacteria bacterium | reverse complement strand
GGGCACATCGACTTTACCGCTGAGGTGGAGCGTTCACTGCGCGTGCTCGACGGTGCGGTGACCGTGTTTGACGGCAAGATGGGCGTTGAGGCGCAGTCTGAGACCGTCTGGCGCCAGGCTGACAAATATGGTGTGCCGCGCATCTGCTTTATCAACAAGATTAACCAAACTGGTGGTGACTTCTGGAAATCTTTGGAGTCAATTCACAACCGCCTCAGCAAGCAAGCTTTCCCAATTCACATCCCAATTGGCTTTGAAAAGACCATCAACGGTGTGGTTGACCTCGTCGACATGAAGGCGTACACCTACACTGACTTTTCTGACCACGAATTGGTACAGGGTGAAATTCCAGCCGATATGTTGGAGAAATGTCAAAACGCCCGCAGCCTGTTGGTAGAGAATGCCGTTGAGGCTGACGACGAATTGATGATGAAGTTCCTTGACCAGGGTGAAGAGGCTATCACGATTGATGAGCTCAAGTCTGCGCTGCGTAAGCGCGTGCTGGCTGGTGACTTCTTCTTGGTCACTGGTGGTGACGGCCGCGGTGTCATCGTGGAGAAAGTACTTGACCTGATGGTTGACTACTTGCCAAGCCCACTGGATGTCGACGAAATTTGGGGTAAAAATCCAAAGACTGGCGACGAAGTGAGCCGCAAGCCAGACAACAAAGAGCCAATGAGTGCCTTGGCCTTCAAGATTGCGACCGACCCATTTGTTGGTAAGTTGATCTTTATTCGCGTTTACTCAGGTGTTTTGAACTCTGGTAGCTACGTCCTGAATACCACGACTGGCGACAAAGAGCGCATTGGTCGTATCGTCCGAATGCACGCTGACAAGCGCGAGGAAATCGACAAGATCGCTGCTGGTGACATCGCTGCGGTGGTTGGTCTGAAAAATACTGGTACCGGTAACACCTTGACTGACCCAGCGCATCCAATTGCCCTGGAAAGCATCGAATTCCCCGAACCACCAGTATCCATCGCCGTTGAGCCAAAATCAAAGGCCGACCAAGAGAAGATGGCATTGGCCTTGCAGCGTTTGGCCGAGGAAGACCCAACCTTCCGCATTCACACTGACGAAGAGACTGGCCAGACTATCATGTCCGGTATGGGTGAGCTGCACCTGGACATCTTGATCGACCGTATGAAGCGTGAGTTCAAGGTTGAAGCGAACATCGGTGAGCCACAAGTGGCCTTCCGCGAATCAATCAAGGGCAAGGCTGAAGTCCAGGGTAAGCACGCCAAGCAGTCTGGTGGTCGTGGTCAGTACGGTGACGTCTGGGTACGCTTTGAGCCAAACGAGGCTGGTAAAGGCTTTGAGTTTGTTGACGAAATTAAGGGTGGTGTGGTGCCACAAGAGTATCGCCCAGCTGTTATGAAGGGTATTCGTGAAACCTTGGAAGGCGGTGTCATCGCCGGCTATCCAGTAGTTGACGTTAAAGCCACGTTGTACGACGGTTCATACCACGATGTCGACTCCTCAGAGCTGGCCTTCTCATTGGCAGGTTCGTTGGCAGCCCGCGAAGGTATCAAACAAGCAACGCCAATCCTGCTTGAACCAGTCATGAAAGTTGAAGTAACCACTCCAGAAGAGTTCATGGGTGATATCATCGGTGACCTCAACTCACGTCGTGGTCGCATCGACACCATGGAAGATTTGATGGGCGGCGCCAAATTGGTCAAGGCCTTTGTGCCGCTGGCAAATATGTTCGGCTACACCTCAGACATCCGCTCGATGTCGCAGGGTCGTGCAGCCAGCACCATGGAGCTCGCTCAGTACGAGGAAGTTCCACCAAATGTTGCTCAAGAGATAATCGAAAAGCGCAACAAATAATCATCAAAAAGCCCCGGTCAACAGCCGGGGTTTTCATATGGTATAATGTATTCATGAAATTATTCATTCTGTCAACCCAGAAGCTGGCGCCAGCCAGGTTGACTGTTTGGATGACACTCGTTTTTCTGGTGGGGATCGCTCTGTCGGCATGTTTAACTTCAGAGTCACAATGGGTAAACTGGAGCTTCAGCGCCCTGGGTGAGCGCGGTGAATTGTCTTCGTTTATATTTAACATTGCTATCGCTATGATGGCAGTCATCATGTGGTGCTTGGCGGAGTCGATGTCTAGCATTTTGGAGCAGGCTGAGGCAGTAGCTACTGCCAGGCTGAGTTTGGTAGCACTGCGAACCATAGCTTTTTGTGGCATGGCCATAGCTATCTTTCCTAACGACACGCAGCATGGGCTCCACTACATCTTTTCACGCCTATCCATCATCGTCTTTGCATTCTACGCATTTATGCTGCCATTTACCACCAGTTTGTTCACACGCCAGCAAAAAAGCATCATGCTAGGGCTGTCAGTGGCTGCCGTCATGGCCTGTGTTCAAGGATTTGTGCACCGAGAATTTTCGTTCGTGGTCTATGAGGCCGCTGCTGGTGGACTTGGGGCGTTATGGTTCTATCTGACTAGCAAATTCGCCCAGCAAGCTGTTCACGCGTCAACTGCTACTCTGCAGTCGTCGGTATCCCAACAAAAAGCTTCCTAATTTGACTGCGAATGGGACGACCAACGGCATTACCAAATGACGCGCCTACAGCAACAGCAAACCCAATCATGACAGCTCGTGCCAAACTGGCCAAAGCGACAACGTAGCCTGGGTCTGATGGCGCCTGACTGATGATACCCATCAAGCCGTTGTACAATGACAAACCTGGGACCAGCGGCACGATACCCGCGCCGATGATAGCCAAAGACGGGATGCGCCACAGTCGGGACATGAAGGTTGCCACCAAACCGATGGCTGCAGCTGCTGCACCGCTCGCCAGTAATACATCCCAGCCGGCATCAGTCAACAGCTGAAATAGCCCCCAACCGCTAGCTCCCACAAGACCAGCCAAGATAGTGCCAAAGAATGGCGCGTGATTGCCAATGACAAATGCTGAAGCGATGACTGCCGCACCGATGTACTGCGTATAATTATCCACCAACGTCAAACGGTCTGGGGTGGTTGGAAAACTAATACCCAATCTGGTGGCAATATGAAGGCCAATAGCTACGCCAACCACGATACCACCGGTTGCCATCAGCACTCGCAACAGTCGGGCGTTTGCTGTAACATAATATTCATCAATTGCATCCTGAAACGCACCAACGATCATCATACCTGCCACCAATAGGACGATTCCACCGATCACGATCAGTGTCGGATTGAATGCCAAATTAAACTTGGTATTGACACAGACAACAGCAGTGGCGATGAGTGTGATACAGAGTGACATGATGATCTGTGTGAAAAATACCGACACGCCGACACGCCACAACAGACGCATGGCAGCCGTGCTGAGTGTGCCGACCGCCATAGCCAGGAGTGCCATCTGTAAACTACCGCCATACATCACCACCACACCAGCGCTCAACGCGCCACCTGATAGGGCGACGAGAGATCGGGGATGACGTTTTTCAGGATTGATGATCTTTTCTAGCCGTTCCTCAGCCTCGCTCAAGTGAATGTGCTGATAGCGGATTTCTCGGGACAATGTCTGCAGCGCTTGGATGGTCTGATAATTGACATCCACTAAGGTGATAGCGCGAATCAGGGTCAGTGGCTCACGGTTGATGCCGCGGTCTTGCGACACAGTGATGAGCGTTGAACTGATATCCATGTGAACTGGCTGTTTACAATAAGTCCTGGTGATACCAAGCATCATATGTACCACGTCTCGAGCCGACACACCCATACTGAGGAGCTTTTCGGAGATAGTCAGAACCAGCCGCAAGGCACGCATGTTTGGCGTCAAACTCTCGTCAATTTTTTCAATCACTTGGGCAGGAATTGGCAAGGGAAGACGAGCAATTTTGCCAAGTGACTGTAGTAAGATTTCTGGTACTTTTTTATTGATCTTGTTCATCAATAATTAGTGTATCAAACTTTACCAAATTTTTGCCAAGAAAAACCCCGCAACATGTGCGGGGACGCGGTGTTTCCGCGGTTTCACAGATATTTCTTAACGCGCGCCTCTGCTGGCGCGGAACACCCTACTCTCCAGGTCTATTCCTCCTCTTCGTCAGAAGCGATTGGAGGAGTTGAAGGTGAGGACGGCCAGAAAGCTGCCACAGCGAGGGCGGCGACTATCACGCCGACCTCTAAGAGAGCCATGCCGGGTTTGTATAACGCACTGGGTGCATACAAGTTTAGCTGCACTAGCAGTCCAGCTAGTGCCGGCAGCATCATCGTCAGCACGATGATGCTGAGGCATGTTTTCTTGATGGTGGGCATTGTGCCCACCCCCCTTCTGAAGACTTTGAGGTGCGGCCTTTCCGCGCCTCAAGCCACCAAGCATCTGGCTTGGCGGCGAAGTGCAGTCAGTGACCTCATGAGAGGCAATGAACAGGCTAACTTATAATATAGCACATATTTATAAAAAAGTCAATGACATGAAAATAGCCCACCGAATTGGCTCAAGCTGAATCGGATTTGGTCAACCCGAGAATGCCACAAGGCACTCAATCAGGTTAAGCCGATTCGGCGAACTATTTTCGGTGGGCAAGTTACTCGCCCTTACCCTCACTCTTCGTCATCCCACGACTTCGGGAGAAAGGTGTAGGATAGCTCAATCGCGTTGAGATATATTATTATCCCCGCGATTATCGCAAAGACGGCCTGGGACTGCCTTTGCGATCCTCCTGCCAACGGCACGAAATATTGTGCCATTGACAGGAAAAGCCCGACGAACAGGATCGTAGATCCTGTTCGTCGGGAAATGATTCTGCGGCGCACAAGGGTGCGCAAAATCTTCGAAATCAGAAAGAATGTTGCCACGAAGGCAACAATCCCCCAGACTGTTCCCATCTTTTTCACCTCCTCTCAAAGACTCGGAAAAAGATGGACTGATGGACAAGTACTCTTTTCAAACGCCTCATGGCAAATGAAAAGCTACTTGTATGATATCATACTACAGTAAAAAAGTCAAGTATACCGCTTACGTTCAAACAAACCGTCAAACCCTAGTCGATTCTACGCAGAACCAGTCCACTACGTGCTGGTAGATATGCTTGGATGTTATCGCCATGAGGTCCCGGAGTGGTGAAATACCGCTGATCTTGCTGGATTCGTCCGTGACCACCAAACTGCTGGTCGTCGCTGCTGAGGGCTACTCGGTATGACCCGGCCGCTGCTGGTAGTACATAGTCCGTCTGTGACTGGCTGGGCGAGAAGTTGATGATGAACAGCAAGTCACCGCGCATGAAACTAACCACGTGGTCGTGTTGGCGAATGGTGAGGTAGTGAATGCCTGGGTCGTTGACGGTTTTGATGAGCTTCATCAGGTTGGCGTCAAATTCGCCCAGCCACTGGTATTTGAGAAAACCATTGTCACGTAAACTCCACTGGCGCCGCGCGTGCTTGAACGACCAATCATTGCCCTGACGCGGAAAGTCGATCCACTCGGGATGCCCAAATTCATTACCCATAAAGTTCAGGTAGCCGCCGCCGTGTAGCCCAGCGGTCAGCAGTCGAACCAGTTTATGCAGCGCCACGCCACGCTCCACGGTCAGGTCGGGGTCGACTTTATCCATGTGCCAATACATGGCTTTGTCGATCAGCCGAAAAATCAGCGTCTTGTCGCCAACCAAGGCTTGGTCATGACTCTCGGCATAAGTGATGACTTTTTCCTCTGGGCGGTGCGAACTTAAGGTGTGTGCTAATTCGCCCAAATCCCAATCTTCGTCGCGTTTTTCTTTCAGTGTCTTGATCCAGAGATCAGGTGCGCCCATCGCCAAGCGATAATCAAAACCCAAGCCGCCGTGTTCTGTCGGCGCCGCCAAGCCCGGTAGCCCACTCATTTCCTCGGCAATAGTCGTGGCATCGGGGCGAACGGCGTGAATGACGTCGTTTGCCAGCCTGAGATAGACCAGTGCGTCTTTATCAACATCGTCGCCAAAATAATCATCATAACTGGTGAAACTTTTGCCCAATCCGTGGTCGTGATATAGCATGCTGGTCACGCCATCAAACCGAAAACCGTCAACACGGTACTCATCTAACCACCAGCGGCAATTGCTGGCCAAAAAGTGCAGCACTTCCGGTTTGCCATAATCAAACAACCGCGAATCCCAGGCTGGATGGTCGTGAGCTTTGAAATATTGCGTTGGATCACCCGCGAAATTACCGAGGCCCTCGACCTGATTTTTGGTGGCATGAGCATGGACGATGTCAATGATGACGCGTAGCCCCAGTCCGTGTGCCTCGTCAACCAGCCGCTTGAAATCATCGGGCGTGCCAAAGCGTGATGACACCGCAAAAAAATTGCTGACGTGATAGCCGAAACTACCATAGTACGGGTGTTCGGCGATAGCCATTAGCTGGATGGTATTATAGCCAGATTGTTTGATGCGCGGTAGGACGCCCGCGGTAAATTCATTGAAACTGGCGACTTTTTCCTCTTCGCTGCTCATGCCAATATGCGCTTCGTAAATTAGCGGTACGCGCGGCGCAGGCGGAACGTCATGTTGCCACTGATATGGCTCATCAGGCTGCCAAACGACGGCCGAAAAATCCACCGAATCATCATCTTGGACGACGTAAGTAGCATATGACGGCAAGCGCCAACCGTCACCATTTGGCCAATAGACGCGCAGCTTATATTTCTGACCGTGGTGCAGCGCGTCTCTCGGCAAATCAACACTCCATTCACCATGCTCACCGGGCTGCAAGGCAAACTCCTCACGCTCCTGCCACTCAGAAAAATCGCCAACTATCACGATGCGCGTAGCATTCGGTGCCCATTCACGAAACATCCAGCCCGCCGCCGTCTGATGCAATCCAAAATGATGAAAGCCTAGTGCGAAATCTGCCGGCGATTTACCATCCAGCACCCTCCGCAGCGTCGACGAAATATACGCCTCGCGCGCCTTGATGACGGGTTCATGCGGCGCCAGCCACGGATCAAGCTCAACCAGGGTTTTCTTGCTCATGGTTATAGTATACCGCATGGAGCGATGATTATGCTTGAAGTTTAGGCTGGAGAGGTATACGATACAACTATATGAAATCACCACAAGTAGAGACCGGTGTCAATCTCTTGGGTCGATTGTCGACGGATGATTGGCAGGAAATTGCCATGGCTAATATACAGCTTGGCAGTGATAAAGAGGCTGCAGCATTGGGCAATATCGAGCGAGTGATGCGCACGGACGAAATTGAAGGTGAGCGAGTGAGGGTTATTGGTTATGCCCAAACTGAAGACGGCTCGCACGGTCTACAGGCTGTTGAGGGTGTGGCGGACGTGGTGACGTCACTAGAAATTGACCCTGATGAATCAGCGCCATTTGCCACGTATACCAAGGAGATGGCGGCTTTATGTGTGCGTACGGTACAGAATGATACGGCAATGGACTATTATTTTCCAATTGACCGGCAAGCGATCGTAACAGCAGAGCTATTGCCCGACACCAGCCGTGTACCACGTCATGTCCGCAAACTGCGTCATTATGTTGACAAGACCGAAGAAGTCGTCAAGGCTAATGATATTCAAGACGCTGCGTCCAGGCGAGAGCTGATAGGTGATTTGAACACGGTGCTAGATGAAATAATTTGCGGTACTGGGGTGCGGGTGGAGTGTAGGGCATACGCTCGGAGGGTCGGAGCTAATGAATACGGTGTTGATGTTGACACAGATACTCAAGTCCTATTTGCTGACCTACCAATTTTCACCTGGCGTGGTAATCGCCCAGTTCTGGAAATGTTCGACAAAGAAGATCAGTCAGTACTGTTTCGGGTTGATGTGAAAGACGTAGTGGATATCATGCCAACTGATGAAGAAGGGTTTGAGGACGGTGCTGATTTGTTTGAAACAGTCTTTACTGAGGAGTTCCAGCAGTTGGCGTGGCAGTTGGCGACTGATCTTTCATACACTGAGGAAGCTTATCTTCCGGATGCACTGCGCGAACATGTCCAGACGCTAAATAATGCATTGCCGTATGTTGGTGAGCTTGATGCCGTCAGCTTGTCGGGTTTTGTGTTGGCGCCAGATAGCGCAGATGGTAGGTTGAAACCTGAATTTATCGACAGCGATAGAGTTTCCCTCGGTGAGACGAACTTTGTCGAATACGATAGGTCAGTTCACGCAGTGGTTGAAGCGACGGTGTTTGATCAGCTGAGTAGTCAGTCGCGGAATGTCTATGTGATACCTAGTCGTGACAAATTATTACGGTTTGAAAACTTGGATAATGACGCGGAAGATCTAGAATTTGCCGTTGATGAGTTGCATAACATTGCTGAGGACGCTGGAGGCGTGTTTGAGGAGGCATTCTATCAGTTTTCTCTAGAAGAGCAGCTTGAGATACTAAAACAATATGACGATGAGGTACACAGTGTACTGGGGCTAATCGACAATCCGCATGAGTTTGAGGGCGAATGTACGGTCATGGCGTATCGTTGTTTACCAAGTGATTTGTTGAACGTTGTTTCGTGGAGCGACGTTCCGTTGCAAGAAGTCGGAGATGATAAGGACGCTGAGCCGTTTACCGTGCGCGCGGATCGTCTAACGGTGTGGAACCCAGAACTAAATGAACCGCCAAGTCTAGATGGAAACATCCAAAAAGTCACGGACTTACCGCTGAGTTTTGGCGAGCCAATGCTGATGATAGGCGACCGTGAAAATGATATGTTCTATCTGGTGCGCACTCGCGATATCATCGGCTTGTCACGACGCACTGAACAGGACGTTTCGTGACGCTATTTACGCTAGTCCTATTCACCTAAACCTCCCGAACGGCGCATTTTATAAAATCAGAGACGATTTCCTTGCGAAATATTATAAAACCCGCTATAATTAAGCGCATACGCCGTGGAGCCTTTAATTGGTCATACCCGCGTGAAATAATAATTAAATAAGGAGAACTTCTACAAATGGCAGATGCATTTGACCGAAGCAAACCGCACGTTAACGTGGGTACAATGGGCCACGTTGACCACGGTAAGACGACGCTGACCGCTGCGATTACTGCAGTGTTGGCAAAGCGCCTTCCAAGCGCAGTTAACAAACCAATCGCGTACGATCAGATCGACAACGCACCAGAAGAAAAAGCCCGCGGTATTACCATCGCGTCTTCACACCAAGAATACGAATCACCAAAGCGCCACTACGCGCACGTTGACATGCCAGGTCACGCCGACTACGTCAAGAACATGATCACCGGTGCTGCTCAGGTTGACGGTGCAGTGTTGGTTATCGCTGCAACTGACGGTCCAATGCCTCAGACTCGTGAGCACGTGCTGTTGGCAAAGCAGGTTGGTGTGCCTAAGTTGGTTGTCTTCTTGAACAAGATGGACATGGCTGACGAAGAGATGGTCGAGCTGATCGAAGAAGAAGTTCGTGAGCTTCTGGAAGCTAACGGCTTTGACAAAGACGCTCCAATCATCAAGGGCTCAGCTTTGAAGGCTCTTGAAGGCGATGAGAAGTACGAAGACGCCATCATGGAACTGGTTGACGCTATGGACAGCTATATCCCAGAGCCAACTCGCGACATGGACAAGCCATTTATCATGCCAATTGAGGACGTTTTCTCAATCAAGGGTCGTGGTACTGTGGCAACTGGTCGTATCGAGCAGGGTGTTGTTAAATTGAACGATGAAGTTGAAATCGTTGGTTTGAAGCCAACCCAAAAATCAGTTGTGACTGGTATCGAGGCCTTCAAGAAATCTCTCGACCAAGGTCAAGCAGGTGACAACGCTGGTATTTTGCTACGTGGTATCGAGCGCAGCGACATCGAGCGTGGTCAGGTTTTGTGTAAGCCAGGTACCATTACTCCACACACCGAGTTTGAAGCTGAAGTATACATATTGAAGAAGGAAGAAGGCGGTCGCCACACTCCATTCTCCAAGGGTTACAAGCCACAGTTCTACTTCCGCACCACTGACGTGACCGGTGAAGTTGAATTGCCAGCTGACAAAGAAATGGTCATGCCAGGCGACACCGTAACCTTCAAGGTTAAGTTGCTCGCCCCAATCGCTATGGAGCAAGGTTTGAACTTTGCTATCCGCGAAGGTGGCCGTACTGTTGGTGCTGGTGTGATCACCAAGATCAACAAGTAATCACTCTAGTAGATTACCAAAAATACCCTCGATCATCGGGGGTATTTTTGTATTGACAATCATAAGCCGCATTGGTATGGTAATGGGTAAAGGGTCAGGAGAGGGTAACATTAACCAAATAAGGAGTAATCATATGAACAGAGAAGCGGGGTTGGAATACGGTTTTTCTTGGTTGAGGCGAGCTGCAGCTGTGGCGGCAGCTGGTACACTGTCGTTAAGCTTAGTCGGCTGCGAAAAACCAGCAGACGAACAGCAACATGTTACGCAGCCAGAAGTTGTCAGCACGGAAGATACCTCTCCAGTTGACGGTGGTCTTGATACTGAGGCTTCGCCAAAATACCCAAACATAGAAAATACGGCCGGTTTCTCTGACGATGAGAGCTTGAAAGTATGTTTCCAGGGCAAAGAATATGCATTGTCTTGGGGAGACGCACTGATTAGTAGCGGATGGGATAAAATTGCCACAGAGGTCGACTCCACGCGCTGTGAGGGCAAAGGATATCCGCGTGATGGTTGGAAAGAAAAGGATAATGGTGGCGCTCATATGTGCATTCCACGCCAGCTTCCTGAGGGAGAGACACATTACTACTTTGTTGATGCCGACCCAAATGCTACTGGTGGGTATAATATTCGTGCCATGGATCAAGGCCGAGCTAGGGAGGGCTTTGGCCTCGAGGCGTCTTGCAACCTCAACCCCGGTCCTAACGACATGGTACCTATGGTAAAATAGTATAGACAATACACTTAACACAAAAAGGAGATATGGTGAATAAACAGAAATTGGTGATTATCGGTGGCGGCGGAATGGTTGGCGCAACGACGGCGTATGCTTGTGCGCTGCGCAGTGTGATTGAAGAAATTGTATTGATCGACCGCAATGCGGATTTGGCATGGGGTCAGGCGGCGGACATCAACGACGCCATGGGGCTTGACCGCAATGTGGTGGTACGCACGGGCGACTACGCTGATATCAACGACGATGACATCGTGGTTATCACTGCCGGTTCGCCGCAGTTGCCAGGTCAGACGCGACTGGAGTTGGTCGGTGTCAATGCCGGCATCATGCGTGGCATTGTCAAAAACATCATGGCTGGTGGCGCCAAGCCGTATTTGGTGGTCGTCAGCAACCCAGTCGACGTCTTGACCTACGTGGCGTTGAAGGAATCAGGACTGCCAAAAACCCGAGTGTTCGGCACGGGAACGACACTGGACACGTCACGGCTGAAATCGTACCTGGCCGACGCGCTGAATGTCGACAGCAAGGCGGTCGATGCGTACATCTTGGGCGAGCACGGTGACTCTTCGTTTTCGACCATCGAAACAGCGCAGGTCGGCGAAGTACCGATTCGTGAATATCCAGGCTTCACCGAGGAATTGGTTGAGGGCATTGAGCAGAAAATCCGTGACCGCGCCTACCGAGTGATTGAGACAAAGAAGTCGACGTATTTTGCCATTGGCTTTGTGGTTTCTAAGATTGTCTCGGCCTTACGTCAATCGACACGCACGGTCTATCCAGTTTGTTCACTAGCTGAGGGTGAATATGGACTGGATAATGTGGTGCTGGGCTTACCGTCGATTATTTGTTGTGACGGCGTGAAAATTTTGACGGGCTATCCACTAACCGAGCGCGAAAAGGAGTCGCTCAATAATTCCGCTGCAATCATCGGTGAAATGATCGCCCACCTTGATAAAGCCTAGGGAAATTGGTATAATCACCTAGTTAATAATAATTTGTCTCGAGAACTCGGTCGTTCGTACAGTAGAATGATTAGAGGTTACGGGATTGTACATAAGGAGGAGCTATGGCTCAAGATACTGGGATCAAAATCCGCATCCGTCTGAAGGCGTATGACCACAAGGTCATCGACCAATCAGCAAAACAAATCATCGACACTGCGATTCGCACCGGCGCGAACGTTGCTGGCCCAGTGCCACTACCAACTCGTCGCAGCACCTACACAGTGGTAAAAAGCCCACACGTGTACAAAATGGGCGGTGAAACCTACGAGCGCCGCGTTCACAAGCGGTTGATCGACATTACCAACGCGACACCAAAGACCATCGACAGCTTGCAGAACTTGAACTTGCCAGCTGGCGTTGACGCTGAAATCCGTATGTAATTTTAATACATTAGAAATTTCCGCCTCTTGAATGGGGCGGATTTTTTATGCTATAATTTTCATCAAGCTTATGCCAAAACAAAAACCTCGCACCTACGCCCGCAACCGCTCAAAATCCAGCGCCTTGTTCAGCCGCAAAGGACGTGAGCGAATTTATGAAAATGACGGCACCTTTTTCTTGAAATTGGTGATATTTGTCATCCTTAGTGCACTGTGGTTGCGTCTGAAGAACCCCTTTGAGCTGGGTACTTTCACCGTGCAGGCCGTGCCAGTTGGCTTGTTCGTCGCACTACTCCTTGTCCTCAAAATTGAACAGTACCAATTTAACCGCAAAATTTGGTACGTTACCCTCATTTTGATGGCAATTTTGACCTCATTTACGCCAGTGGGCGTGATGATCTGATTTACTTGACTTTAACCAATGTTTTGTGCTAGAATTACAAGGTAATTTCTATTACGCGTAATATCAACTGTTCTCCTTGATGAATGAGCAG
>CAUSLL010000018.1:0-13752 GCA_963532835.1 uncultured Candidatus Saccharibacteria bacterium | reverse complement strand
AAGACGAATTCGAAGCCACCATCCAAGACCAAATCGCTGACGCCTCCGCCGCGGCCGACGTCATCCTCGTTATGGTCGACTCCACCGTCTACCCATCAGACGCTGACCGCCAACTGGCCAAAAAAGCCCTCAAAAGCGGCAAGCCCGTCCTGCTCATCGCCAACAAAGCTGACCTCAAAGGCTCACTCCACACCGACGAATTCAAGCGCCTCGGCATCAAAACCATCATCAAAACCTCTGCTGAGCACAACATCGGCATCTCTGAGCTACTTGACAACATCGCCCAGCTCATCCCGCCAGCTACCGACACCACGCCAGACGACATCATCCGCGTCGCCCTCATTGGCCGGCCAAATGTCGGCAAAAGCAACCTGTTCAACACCCTAGCAGGCAAGCAGCAAGCCATCGTCGCCAATGTCGCCGGCACCACCCGCGACGTCAACCGTGTCCAAGTCCGCTACCATGGCCAGACCATCGAGCTACTCGACACCGCCGGCATTCGCCGCCAAGGCAAGCAAGAGACTGGCATCGAAAAGTTCTCAGTCCTACGCACCATGCAAGCCATCAACGAAGCCGACATCTGTTTTCTGCTGATGGACGTCAATGAATTGAATGTCGGGCTAGACCAACGGCTGGCGGGCATCATCGACGAAGCAGGCAAGGGACTCGTTCTAGTGGTCAGCAAGTGGGACTCCGTCGAAGGTAAAGATGCCTACACTCACGACGAGCTAGCGCCGCAAATTAGCTATCATTTCAAATTCACCCCCTACGCACCACTGATCTTCACCTCATCAGTCACCGGCCAAAATGTCGCCAAATTGTTCGACCTCGCCCTCGATATCCATACCCGTCGCCGCCAAGAGTGCAAGACCCGTGTCCTCAATGACCTCTTACAAAAAGCCGTCGCCGCTCATCCGCCAGCTGGCCTGAAAAACTCGCATCCAAAGCTCCGCTACATCGTCCAGACCGACACGGCTCCGCCATGGTTCGTCATCTACGGCAGCAACCTCAAATTCGTCCACTGGAGCTACAAACGCTACTTGGAGCGAACTTTACGCGAAGCTTTCAATTTCGCGGGGACGCCCATTAAACTATCTTTCCGCGACGAAAAACAGCTGAAAGCCAACCGCGAACGCATCGCCCGCGGCCTGGCTCCCGTCACCAAAGCCTACAAACAGGCCAAAAATGCCGAAAAGGGCATGTAGCCTTTGATGATTCACACCTCAGCTTGAGCCTCTCTGGGTGGGCTATTTTCATGTCAATACACTATTTACAAATATCATCTGATGTGATATAATAAAACACATATGGAAAACTTGACAAACTCTACGCGCCCTGAACAGGTAACCTCTCATGCCATTGCGCGCCCCGATCAAACGCCACCCATTGATGCCATAAACCCTAAGAATACTACCTTTGTGGTCACCGTTAAACCCTTTTTTAGCGAAAAGGCAACCGAAGACTCCATGCGTATTGGCTCAGTCGATGACATCCAAGTACTACCGCAAGACGACAAAGACACGACGCGTGAGGAGACTATGGTAGGAGTTACTCTCCTCGCCGGAGACACTGGTAACCACCAACCGCTACTTGACCGTGCTGGTAAAAAATCATCCATCTTTGACATGTCCGAAGCTACTGGTTGCACAAGTGCAAGTATGTCTGTTACAGCAGAACCAGGTGACGCCGAGTACCCCGACTTTAGTGAAGTTGTTACTGGTGTTGAGATACCAGGAGTAGCAGGTGAAAATCCAGCAGAACTAGCTGAACGAAAACAAGCTGTCGAGAACTTCATGCGAGCAGTTGGAGAGGTTGCAGCCCGCGGATTACTTGGACCATTTTCCGAACTACGGAGAGGTTTTACTCTTACCGTGAAGCCTGGTGAAACAGAGGGCGACTCATACCAAACCATCACTGTCGATAGCCCAGACACCGCAGACAAAAGCTAATCATCCACCATACATGAGGATTTGCGCGTGTAAAATATCGCGCGTAATTTCATCTGCTCGCTCACCGATCAGCACAATTTTCACTGCCTCGTCCGAGTGCGCATGACGAATCTCAATCTGATACTGTGTCGCTTCAATGTGCCGCCGCTCACCACGGTCGTTTATAAAACAACCTTTCAGCCGCCTGAGACCATATGCCGCAAACAACTCTGGCCACAGCTTTTCAAACACCGCTTCACTGACAGCGACGGCCGATAAATCAACCACGCTATAGGTTGGATTGTCCGGCACCGCGAGCTCGCCATCATATTGGTCGAAAAACGCCAACAGCCCCGACGGCGTGGTAATTTTACTGAGGTCAAACTGGCCGTACGGGGCGCTCAGCACCTTGGCATAGGGCAGGGCGCGGCGTTTTATTTCATATTCAGCTCGCTCACTGTCCTTCAGTAAGTCTTCCTTGGTCACCAAAATCACATCTGCGGCTTGTAGCTCAATTTCATACGCTGGCTCGACACCGTTAAGAATCTCGCGTGCATCGATCACATAAAAACTCTGCATCAGCTCGTACTTGGCAAACATCTTGGCGCTAATCAATCGCTCCACCAAATTCATCGTCCGCGCCACACCCGTCGCCTCGATGAACACTGGCGCAGGGGAATAGCGGCTAAAGTCCATCAGCAGCTTGGTCAGCGCATCCTCCGAGCCACAGCAAACACAGTCGCCAGCCAAGGTCGTCACCATGTCCGCCAAGCCTTCCAGCCGGTAGCCATCGACATTTTCGTTGGCATATTCATTTTCAATCACTCGCGCGCCCGTAAAGTCACGTTGTTGCAATAAGAATTCCAGCACGCTCGTCTTACCAGCGCCGAGCGAGCCATTCACCAGATACAGCGGTACTTTGTCAACAATCGTCCGCGTCTCATCAAACGCTGCATTGATACTAAATTCCAAATCATCATCGCGCTTTGCCATATAGCTATTATACGCCATCACGTCCGAGGTGATATACTGAAGACATGAAAGTCATTCTAGCCCTCGGTAATCCTGGCGACAAATACACGTACACGCGGCATAACGCTGGCTTTTTGGTGGCCGACCAGTTAGCGGCGGAGCAGGGTGCACAATTTAGCAATAAGCCAAAATTCTCGGCTGATATTGCCGAATTGACCATGTCTGGAGAAAAAATCCTGCTTGTCAAGCCAACGACGTATTATAACGAAGTTGGCATCGCAGCGCGGGCGCTCATGGATTTTTATAAGCTAACACTTGATGATCTCCTGATTATTCATGATGACACGGCGCTTGATTTTGGCAAAATTCGTGTCCGCAAGGGTGGTGAAAGCGCTGGCAATAACGGTTTGAAGTCACTACATCGACATGTTGGCAGTGAGTTCTGGCATATTCGCATCGGCACTGACAATTTACTGCGCCGACAAATTGGCGACGTTGACTTTGTCCTCAGTAAATTCAACACCGACGAACGTATCATCCTCCGCGATTGGACGATCCCTGAGTCAATCAAACTCATCAAGGCATTTCTTGATGGCAGCATTGAGCCACTGAGCGTCAAACTCTAATTGCAACAACGTTGCAAAACGCTTATCGTTTTCGGCGCTTGATTTTTGCTGCTGTTTCTCGCAACTTGATGGCCCGTGCTTCCAGAACGCTACTACCAACCGCCAAGCTCACAAACAGCAGCCCCAAGCCTCCTGTCGCCCACTCCGGCAGCTCCAGATGAAACAGCTTAGCAATCATCATCATGCCCAGTGCCGTAATTGCCCAATGTGCGCCATTTTCCAGATACTTATATTTACTCAGCACACCCGTGCGCAACAGATACACCGTCAATGACCGCACCCAAATAGCTCCAGATGCCAGTCCAGCAACAATCAACAGGACACTACTAGTGATAGCAAAGGCACCGATGACGCCGTCGAAACTGAAACTAGCATCCAAAACCTCAAGGTACAGCAAGCTTGCAAATGCCGCCCAGCCAGTCTTGACTTTAATGGCCTTGGCATCATCCTCGTGAAAGAATGAGCCAAACAATTCCAGCCCGATGTGCAGCATAATCCCCAGAATAGATGAGATCAAAATGAGCGATTGATGTGCTGGCTCTACTGTGAAATACAAAATCGTCGCCACTGCCAACATCAGACATACTTTGAAATTCTCAAACCGCCCAGCCTTAGCCAGCCACGGTTCAACATGACTAACCCAGTGAATGCGCTTGTTGTAGTCGATGAAATAACTTAACCCAATCATGATCAAAAACGCCCCACCAAACGCATCAATCATCGGCGATGCCTCATGTAAAATATGACCGTACTCGGCTGGCTTATTGATAGCCAAGTCAACCACCTCGGTGAAACCATGACCACTCGCCACCATAACGATAAAAATTGGCAAAATAAATCGTACCACAAAGACCGCCACAAAGATGCCGACCGTCAAAAATACCTTTTGCCATGCCGAGCTCATGCCAGCCAACACCCTACTGTTAATCACCGCGTTGTCAAAGCTAAACGTCACTTCCAGCACTACCAAAATAGCAAATAACCAGAGGCCGCCAAGACCCAAGTGCATGAACGTCAAACCGCCCAAAATCAATGTCAATAGTGCTGAAAACCAAAAAATTCGAAATGGATGATGTGAATGCCAGAGATGTTTCATATTGCTTTAGTATAGCATATCTATGCAGCGCAATCTTACGCTTACCTCAAACCAGTAGGCAAAAGGTTATCCTCTACAGTCCACATAGTCCTGCCATTTTTTAACAATTCCATCCTCCTGATAGTACTCATGCGCGCGCCAACTGGACAAGAAAGCTTCATCTTGTTCAATTTCGCCAAGGAGCGGAAAAATCTCACTAAGTAGCATTTTGTCGGGGTATCGTTCGTCGTCCGTCAGGAGACATTGCCCATTATTGCACAAGTGTGTATTTAAAAATGTGAAGCGTTTAGTGCAAATATGGCCGGGCTTCGAGCAGTGCAAGCGAAAATCGTGCATGGTTTGAATCGGCTGCGCCTCATCCTGGTAGGCCTCGAACTTGTACATCACCCAAACTAGTGGCGTATCAAACGTCATATTATCAGACAGTTGCTGCTGGCTATGCCGTAAGTCGTCCAGCTCTATCCGTATCTGTTCGCCACTGCTATTCTTCAATTTCGCCAACGCCAAACGGCGCTCCGCAGCAGCAATCTTTGCTGTCAAAGCCTTATACTCATCATGCATATCAAGCAGCTTATCAACCGCCGCTCTCGCACTATTCGTACCTTCCATCATCCCAACTCCTTCATAATTACTGCGCGCGTAATCTCACGTGCCCGCTCACCAATGACAACCAATTTTAATGACTCGTCAGTGGTACCGCGCGTGACTCGTATTTGCTGCGGCGTTGCTTCGATGTGAAATATCTCGTCACCATCAGCAACCGCACCTTTCATGCGCCGCAAAGCATATTTATCTCGCAAACTAGCCCAGATATTCTCAATCTTCTCAGCACTAATAGCCAATTCAGCCACATCAATCACGCTATAATTTAAAGCATACTCAGCTACGTTTTTCACAGGCTCGTGCAGTAGTAAATAATCCAAAATGTGCGACTCGCCGCCAAGCTGGGCCAGATCAAATTTGCCGTGATCCATATTCATAACGTTGGTTACCCCTTGTTGCAACAATGTTTCAATTAGCTGCTGGCGGTCATTTTCAGCCAGTAAATCCAGCTTGCTGATCAATACCATGTCCGCCGCCCGAGCTTCCGCTAGCAAAGCCTCCGCCAGGCCATCAGCCCTGGCTTCAGCTCCATCCACAACATACAACGACTGTTTCAAATCATACTGCTCAAAAGTGTCGCCAGCCAGCAATTTCTCGACCACCCGCAGGGTATTAGCGACGCCAGTCGATTCAATAATCACTGGCGCTCGTCCGCTTATTGCAAAATTGTGCAAAATATCAACCAACTCTTCGCCACTACTACAACAGATGCATTCGCCAGCAATTGTCGCCAGCTCATCAACGCGCTGTGCTAATGTACAGCTGTCAATACTTTCCGATGCAAACTCATTTTCAATCACTCGCGCGCCAGCAAACTCCGGTTGCTGCACCAAAAAATCAACCAGCGTCGTTTTGCCAGCACCCAGCGCGCCGTTCACCAGATATAATGCAATCTTATTCTTCATGTTAACCTTTCTTATATACATATACCGAATTGATAATATCGTCGTCAGGATTATACTCGACCAGCAGCTGCACACGCTGCAAACTATTTGGGTCAAACGCTGGGTATAACAACGTTTTCGCGCCGTGGGCGCCGCGCACAATGATCCGCCCGCTAGGTCGGAGAGCCGGCAACATATTATCAATAATTTGCTGCTTGGCTTCAACCGAATCACCTGCCAAGCCAGCTACATATACCACGTCATACGCATTGTCCAGCAGAGTCACCGTCGCTCCGTCCGCCAACAAACACTCGCCAACCGGCCAAGCAATCGCCCGTGCTAGTTCGCGCGACTGTACCAAAGCAGCCGGCGCCACGTCTACCAAATCAACCATCGCACCCGTCTGACACCACAGACACCAAGCCGTCAGAGGCAGGGGACCGCTGCCGATCATCGCCACGCGACTACTATTACTCAACATCAAACCCGAGCCACCCATTAGGCCAATCTCACGTCGCACCAGCTCGCGATAATTGTCAATATACCAAAACGTTTCCAGCTCCTGCTGCGGACGAGCTGAGCTGGTAATTCGCCGCGACCAATACATTTCCATCTCTGATTCTGACAGGGAACAACGGCGTTGCACCTCGCGGCACACTTCATCATTGCACCAATCTGGTAACGCTGTCGCCTGCACAACCGACGCCACCAAGCCAGAAAAAGCCGCATTGACGTCTGGCGATGGTACAAAATCGTGCAAATTCATCACTGTTTTAATTGCCATATCCATAGCTTTTCATAATGCCAAACCCTCCAAATTATTGCAAATTTGTCGCAATAAGTGATATAATTGCAACAATATGACGATAGACGAATTGCTCAAACAGCACAACTTGCGTCTGACTAAACCGCGCCAGCAAGTATTTGAGGTATTACAGCAGTCAGCTGTTCCACTAACCATTAGTGATATTGCAAAGAAGTGCAAAAACGTTGACCGAGCCAGCGTCTACCGCACACTTATTACCTTTGATCAACTGCACATCGTTAGTGCCGTTGCCATTGGCTGGAAAAACTACTACGAACTCGCTGAGCCGTTCATTCCGCATCATCACCATCTCTATTGCATCCGTTGCCAAAACGCTGAACCCATCCAGACGCCAGAATTGGAACAGCTTGTTGGCTATCTCAGCCGCAAACACCAATTTACCGTTGTCAAGCACCACTTTGAGCTGGAAGGGATTTGTAAGAATTGCCAGCAAACCAAACAGCATAAAAAATAATTTCCCAACTAAAAAAGCGCCAGGTAAGGGTGGGCATCACCTGGCGCTTTGTTACCCTTCAACCCACCCGAGCTTCCATGTCATGGCAAAGCGTCTGCGGTCAAAACTCCAAAAGACCGGCGCCTGACGAATCGTCAATACAGTGCGTACTCACCATGAAACAGAGGTCGCCTTAATCAAAAGGGTAGTTAAAGGGGTTAGTATGCGCGTAACGTTTAACGCAAAAAGTGGAGGGTAAGATACTTAATGCCATTGCGCGCAACCTAACATATAGTTAGAATAGGGGGTATAAGGTGCATTTGGTTGAACTCGCTGATCAACCAATCGTGTATCATTATAGCAAAGATTTGACATAGTGTCAATACTTTTTGCAATAAAAGTCATGGAAATCAATACAGTACTACCAGAGGAGCATATTTTCACCAAGAGGTTGATCAATATTGCCAAGCCGCCAAAAAGGTTATGTTTTATGGGAAAACTCCCAAACAGCCAGGCTCCTCGAGTCGCAATCGTCGGTACACGCAAGCCAAGTAGCTATGGACGCGAGGTTACCGAACGGCTAGCGACAGACCTGGCGCAAGCCGGGGTGGTCATCATCAGCGGACTGGCACTTGGCGTTGACAGCATCGCCCAAACCGCAGCCCTCAACGCTGGCGGCACGGTCATTGGCGTCGTCACCTCAGAACTCCCAGACATTGCGCCGCGCAGCAACCGAGGGTTAGCAGAAAACATCATCAAACAGGGCGGAGCAGTCCTGTCAGAATGGATGCGTGGCGACGGCATGAAAATACGCAAATGGAGCTTTTTGCAAAGAAATCGTCTGGTCAGCGGTCTGGCAGATGCCATCATCATCACTGAAGCTGCCGAACGCAGCGGCACACTCAATACCGCCGCATACGCTCTGGAGCAAGGGCGCGACGTGTTTGTCGTTCCTGGCAATATCACCAGCCCGTTATCCGCAGGATGTAATAACCTACTACTTCAGGGCGCCAATCCAGCCCTCTCAGCCAAAGACGTATTGAACGCCATTGCCCCAACTTGGAAATCCACCCAGCCCACCCAATGCGCATTACCGATTGGTTCTACACCAGACGAAATTACCATCGCCAAGCTCATCAAACATGGTGTACGCAACGGCGATGAGCTACAAAAACAGTCCGGACTGCCAGCAGCTGATTTTGCCACCGCACTCACCATGTTGGAGATTAATGGTGTGGTCAAGCCACTCGGGGCAAACAACTGGACGCTACGATAACGCCTATGCTTGAATATACTTCACCATAGTGGTATGATATTGTCAATGAATGCAGAACATCAACCACAGTTTCGTCCCACCAAGCCCCCAGAAGAACAACCTGTCTCAGACGACATAGTAACACTACCGAACGGTGTGACGGTAGCAGGTGCGATGCTCAGCCTATACGGTATCAAGCATGCCGACTCCCTCAAGGGCATGGCAGCACTAGTTGCTGGTGAGCTGTCAGACAAAGTCGATGGTTCACTGGCGAGGGCCCTTAACCAACAGTCAAAATTAGGCATCAAGCTAGACCCCATCAGGGATAAAATCGTTGGAGCAGCAGCACTACTGAAGTTATCACAAGAGGACCCCACATCAAAAGCCATGGTGGCGACAATTGCTGGCCTAGAATCAACAAAAGCCATTGCTACCGCTGTTGCCGAATACAAACACAAGCAACTCCCTGATGAACGCGAGCCACTTCGCCCAACTCAAGCAGGACGAGTCAGCAGCGCACTGCTCGCAGCAACCACGACATTACTCATCATCGGCAAGTCAGCAGAGTCCTTGGGTTATCAGAAAACCGCCAAGGCACTGAAGGGGCTAGGTACACTGAGCTTTGCAGGCTATCTTCCTGTGGCAGGAGTAGCGGCTGGACAATACGTTAAGCGCGCCCGCGATCTGATGGATAGTAACCAGAAATAGCGCAGAAACCGCCACGCTCAAACGGCCATTATTTGATGGGTCGTCCGATATGGTATAATATAAAGTTATGAAAAATCTCGTCATCGTCGAGTCGCCAGCCAAAGCTAAAACCATTGAGAAATACTTGGGCAAGGATTTTCACGTTCTGTCAAGCGTGGGACACATCCGCTCAATTGTCAAAAAAACCAAGGACGGCACGCCGCCAATTGATGTGGCGAATGATTTTTTTGCCATCTACGAAGTTGATCCCGAGAAAAAGAAAGTCATCACCGAGCTAAAGAAAAATGTCAAAGCCGTCGGCAAAGACAATGTCTGGCTGGCCACCGATGAAGACCGCGAAGGGGAGGCTATCGCCTGGCATCTCTGTAAAGTATTAGATTTGCCGATCGAGACGACCAAGCGCATCGTCTTTCACGAGATCACCAAGGACGCCATCACCAATGCTATCAAGAACCCGCGCACTGTCGACATGAACTTGGTGCAGGCACAGCAAGCGAGGCAAATCCTTGACCGACTGGTTGGTTTTGAACTCAGCCCGGTAGTCTGGCAAAAAGTGCCGGGCGGCAAATCGGCTGGCCGCGTTCAGAGCCCGGCAGTGCGGCTGCTGGTCGAGCGCGAACGAGAGATTATGAAATTTGAGGGCAGCTCACAGTTCAAGGTGACCGCCATATTTATCCACGACAATCAAGAATTCAAAGCCGAGCTTAATCAAAAATTTGATTCCGAAGCAGCTGCTCACGAATTCTTGAACAGCCTCAAGCCAGCCACGTTCACCGTAAGCGACATCAAAAAGACGCCTGGCACCCGCAACCCAGCCGCACCGTTTACGACGTCAACCTTGCAACAGGAAGCTAACGCCAAGCTCGGCTTTAGCTCCAAAGCTACCATGGCGTCGGCCCAACGGCTCTACCAAGACGGTAAAATCACCTACATGCGTACCGACTCGGTCAATTTGAGCGGGCAGGCCATCACCAGCGCGACTGATTTCATCAAGCGGTTGTACGGCCCAGATTATTCCACTGTCCGCAAATTCAAAACCAAATCCGCCTCCGCCCAGGAAGCCCACGAGGCCATCCGCCCAACCGACATCACCCGCGAAACCGTCACCTCAAACGAGTACGACCAAAAGCTCTACGACCTCATCCGCCGCCGCACCCTGGCATCCCAAATGTCGGCAGCCAAATTAGAGAAGACGACAATTTCCATAGATATCCAAGGAAACGACAAGTTACATTTTGAAGCCAAAGGCGAAGTCATCACCTTTGACGGCTTCTTGCGTGTCTATGGTGGCGGCAAAGACGAAATCTTGCCAAAGCTCCACACCGGCGACACACTTAAAACCCACGACATCACCGCCCGCCAAACCTTCGCCCGACCACCAGCCCGCTACACCGAAGGTTCACTGGTCAAGAAGCTCGAGGACCTCGGCATTGGCCGACCAAGCACCTATGCCACCATCATCGACACCGTGCAAACCCGCGGCTACGTCGAAAAAGGCGACAGCGAAGGCCAACCGCGCGACGTCATCGTCCTCAGTTACAACGGCGAAGAAGTCAGCCGCGACGTCGTCCAGGAAAAAACCGGTTCCACTCGCGGCAAGCTCATCCCAACACCAAGCGGGGAACTAATTGCCGACTTTTTGACCGACCATTTCACGCAAATCGTTGACTATGATTTCACCGCCAATGTCGAAACTGAATTTGATAAAATCGCCGCCGCTAACCTGGCTAAAAGCGCCATGCTGCAGGGATTTTACACGCCGTTTCACAAACTGATTGAACAATCAGGCGGCATCGACCGCAGTAAAGTCGGCGCTAACCGCGAAGTCGGCATTGATCCGAAATCCGGCAAACCAATCCTGGCGCGCTTTGGCCGCTTTGGCCCAATGTTACAGCTGGGCGCCACTGACGACGAGGACAAACCGCGCTTTGCGCCACTGCCAAAAGGTGCAAAAATTGAAACCGTCACTTTAGAACAAGCACTAGAAATGTTCAAATTGCCGCGCGTCGTTGGCCAAACCGAAGACGGGCAAGACATCAAGGCCAACATTGGCCGCTTTGGCCCATACATCCAAGTTGGCAAGCTCTTCGTCTCCATCAAACCTGAAGACCCGCATACCATCACCCTAGAAACAGCCCGCGAACTCTACGCCGCCAAACTCCAAGCCGAAGCCGAGAAAAACATCGCTAACTTTGGTGATGGCGTCAAAATCCTCAACGGCCGCTTTGGTCCATACATCACCGATGGCACCAAAAACGCTAAAATTCCCAAGGACACCGACCCAAAAACCATCACGCACGAGCAGGCCTTGGAGCTCCTAAAGGCCGCACCCACAAAAACATCTCGCCGCGGCTGTGCGTCAACTAGGTCAAAAGCTGCCGCCAAAAAATCCACAACTCGCAAGAAAAACTAACTAATCAAAATACCCGCTCGACATCAAGCGGGTATTTCTTTCGTCATCAGCTATATTTACAAGCGGCGGCGACTGATGACGTAGGCGACAGCTGCTGTAGTCAATCCACCAAGACCCAATACTGATACAACCATATTCTCGGTACCAGTCCGTGGCAACTCAGGAGTTGTTGGAGGGGTAGGAGTCGTCGGCGTTGATTGACACTTACTCATGTCAGTTGTGTACTTTGACTCGGTAAACTCTTCCTTTTTAATCTCACGAATTTCTTTGGTCTCAATGACACAAACCTTGATTTTAGCTGGAGCTTCCTTACAGTCGTTCGGATTCTTTGAGTGCTTCTTCTCGTCAAACTCTGAAGCCTTGATAGTTACTGGGTATTTCTTGTCTGACAACCGGCAAACTTCCATCGTAGGCTCAGGGTTGACTGTAACAGTCGTCTGACAATTTTGGCTGGTTTTTTGAACGTCAGAACCTTCTTTGCCGTTTACTGTAACGGTAACTTTGTAGTTACCAGGTTTTGCGTATGTGTGTTGAATTTCAGATGAGGTAGTCGTTTTAGTGGTGCCGTCACCAAAGTTGTAAGTGTAGCTAGTGACACTTGCGCCGCCCTTGGCAGTTGCTTTGGTGCTAAACTTGAAGGTATCACGAGATACTGCCGTTTTTTGCATCGCATCACAGGTCAACACAGGTTTTGCTGGAGGGGTTGTTGGCGGACCCCAAACCGGGTTACCACAATCCTTGATCACACCAGTGATGAACTTACCGTCGTTGTCAAACCAAGCATAAATTTTGTACCGGGTAATACCGTCGATAAAGCTCTGGCCAGTCGTGTACTGGTAGTAGGTGTGACCAGCAGCACTATACTGACGAGAAGGCGTCACCTGACGAGTACCAGCTTTTGCCTGGACAGTTACTGCATTGGTGGCAACAACACGACCATCAACAGTAATATTTCCATTGGCGTCAACCACACCCTCACGCATGTTTGAACCGCCTTGTACCATCTCATCATTAATATACCATTGGTTGTACAATGATTTGATCTCTGGACGAGCATACGCAGCTTTCAATTCTGACAGAGAATTGGTACCACAGTGGACAACGTTAAAGTTACTACAGTTGGCAGCCTTAGATGGAGTCGCCATCCAAATACCACCGATGAGAGCAATCCCCAAAGAGATAGCTATACCGATTTTCTTAAATTTATTCATAAAAACTCCTCTTCTTTTGATCCTCACCTCGGACCTTATGTCTCCATATTATCATAAAATTTATTTTTTGTCAATAATAGTGGCATTTATCACATATTATCACTCTCTCAGTAAAAACCTCGTCTGTTATAATAAGAGCATGTTTGATACCGCCCAACAACTCATCCAATCCGCCAACAATATCGTCATCATCCAAGCCGAAAATCCTGACGGCGACAGTCTGGGTTCTAGCTTGGCGCTGGAGGAAGTGCTGAGTGATTTAGGTAAAGCCGTGACGTTGTATTGCCCAGTTGACATCCCCAAGTATCTGCGCTACATCCGCGGCTGGGACCGGGTGGTTGGCGATTTTCCAGCCCACGCTGATGCCACCATCATCGTTGACACCAGCGCCGACGTGTTGCTCAGTAAGGTCTTAGAAACGCCAGGCGTACGGCATTTTTTGGAGACACACCCAGTCTTGGTCGTTGACCACCACACCGCCGAGTCAACCCTGAGCTTTGAGCACACCATGCTCTCTGACACCGTGGTGGCTACTGGAGAATTGCTCTACCAATTGTTCACCCACGCTGGCTGGACCATCAACCAGCAAGCCGCCGAGAACCTCCTCATCGCCATCATGTCTGATAGCCTGGGCCTCACCACACCAAACACCACTGCGTCGACCTTTCACGTGGCCGGTGAATTGACCGAGCTTGGCGCCTCCAATGCCGAAATCGAAGAGCGGCGGCGCGAATTTATGAAAAAATCGCCGGAAATCTTGGCATACAAAGGCAAGCTGATTGAGCGAATCGAATATT
>CAUSLL010000017.1:0-14262 GCA_963532835.1 uncultured Candidatus Saccharibacteria bacterium | reverse complement strand
GGCTCTTCCAGGGTTTTGAGTAGCGCATTTTGTGCGGACTCGGTCATGGTGTTGGCTGGGTTGATGATGACAACGCGGCGGACAGAGCTGTAGGTGCGCAGTATGGCTGTCAGGTCGCGAATTTGTTCAGTTGAGATAGTGTTCTTTTGCGGCAGTGGGTTGACGGTGAGGACGTCTGATTGATGGTGTTTTGCCAAATAGCCGGCGACCCCCGCCCCGTCCAAGCCAGGTTCAGCGATGACCATCAGCGACTGTGGCAAATGGTTTGCTAATTGCTCAACTGTGGTCTGGTCGTTGGTGGAGATGAGAGGTGGCTGGCTCATTGATGGCTCGGTTCTTTGGTGTTTTGGGCGCAATTAGGAAATAGTTCAGTAAATACACTAGGAATAGCCGCTTCAAAGGTTTTTCGTTCACCTGACGGCAGCGTGATTTCTAACTTGTGGGCGTGGAGCATCAAGCGGCTGGCGTTTGGCTTGCCGTAGACGCGGTCGCCGAGAATTGGTGTATTTAGGTGCGCCATATGGACACGGAGTTGGTGGGTGCGGCCGGTGGTGGGTTTGAGTTCAATGAGCGCCTGGTTATCAGTTGCTGTCAGTACGCGGTAGGTTGTTTGGGCGGGCTTGCCGTTCGGGTCGACGCGGAAGGTGCTGGGTGCGGCTGGGTTGCGACCAATCGGTAGGTCGATCTTTGCGGCGCTTAATTTTGGTACGCCGTCGGTCACTGCGAGGTAGGTTTTTTTGGTGGTGCGCTGGGCGGATTGCTGCTGTAAATGGGCGGCGGCTTTAGCAGTTTTGGCGATGATCAGCACGCCCGAAGTGTCGCGGTCAAGTCGATGGACGATGCCTGGCCGGTCGGTGCCCGAGGCAAACGAAGTTTTGGGGCGAATAATTTCCGCCACCGTCGGCTCGGTCGATAGTCCACCCTTGGCGTGAGTCAGGAGTCCGCTTGGCTTGTTCACTACCATTACGTCATCATCTTCGTACAGTATCGGCAGCTCTGCACTGGCCTGCTCCTGCTCTGGTAGCTTGACGGCGATCTCGTCAGTCTCGTCGATCTCAAATTTCGGCGTCGTCACCACGCGCTGATTGATCGACACGTAGCCGGCTTTGATGTATTTTTGCCAGAGGCTGCGCGAAATTGACGGATCAAATGCCGTGGACAAGTGAATGTCCAGGCGCTGTTTGGTTGGCACGATGTGGAGCATGATAACAAACTTGCCTTGAAACGGCGTCTCGGTGCAGCTCGGGTCAAGCGGATTTGGCAGAATCTCAGCGTTGGCAGGCCTACCGGGCCACAGTTCGTCAATTGACTCCTCATCGACGATTGAGCCGTAGAGCACAGCGAAATGCTGCTTGTTTAGGATAAATTCCGCCATGATGTGCGATTCGTCCGTCTGGACCTTCAGATGGCGCAAGGCCTTGACGGGCGTGTTGTCGTCTGCCAGCTGGTACAATCTGGCGATCTTGAGGATGGTACGCGGTGAAATTTTCACGCGAGCGTTCCTATCTCCGTAGCCCCACGGCCGTTTGGACGCGGTGCAAGGTTTCATTGGCGACGACGTTCATGTCGCGCTCGCTCGACTCCAGTTTGCGTTCGATGGCCTGCTCGTCAACTGCCGCCAGACGTGCCTGGAAATTCGCTAAGAATTCGGCCACTTCATCAGCCACGATTCGCTTGAAATCGCCGTAGCGCTCCATGCCAGCATACTCACTGATGGTCTGCTCCAAGCTGACGTCTCGTCCAGCGTCCTGGCGTACCAGCGTCAAAATCTCCAACAGATTGGAGATGCCCGGTTGGTTGTCGCGGTCGTATTGTACTTTGCCTAGCGAATCAGTGGTGGCGCTCATGATTTTTTTGTGCGCTATCTGCGGCTCGTCGCCAAGGAAAATGACGCCCTTGCCGCTGTCGTCGGATTTACTCATTTTTTTGGTCGGGTTCGCCAGATCTTTGATTCTCAGGCCTTGGTCGTTGCCGAAGAATTGATGCTGCTGGACGACTGGTTTGGGTACGACAAACAGGTCGCCAAATTTGCGGTTCATCCGCTCGGCGATGTCGCGGGTAAACTCCAGGTGCTGCGTCTGGTCGTCGCCAACTGGCACGTAGGTGGCGCCGTAGAGTAAGATGTCGGCAGCCATCAGGACTGGGTAGTTGAAGAGACCGACGGAGGCGCGTTTCTGAGCAGTAATCTCCATACTAAGAAGGGCGTGTATCTCATTTAAGGTTTTTGGTGGTGTTTGGAATAGTTGGCCTAACCTTGCTCGCGCTTCTTCACTTAGGACTTGATGACTTTTTTCTTTGAACTGAGTCATCCTCTCCATCTCGCCAAACCCCGTAAAGCAGTCCAAAATCCACGCCAGCTCGCTGTGCGCTGGCACGCGGCTTTGGCGGTACAAATGAATCGCCTGGTTATCCAGCGGCAGCCCCGCCGCCGTGTAAATCCGGGCATTGCTGAGGATACTGTCATACAATTTACTATGGTCGATTGGCGTAGTAAAACTGTGCAGATCGGGAATGAACAGATTGATATCAAAATCGGCCGAGCGGCGCTTCGCCATATCGACAATCGGCAAAATGGCGCCAAAATAATTGCCAATGTGGATATCGTTGTTGGCGCGCACGCCAGTGAGGATGACGGGTTTACTCATAGTCCTATTATACCATTGATTTGGCGAGAGGTGTTTTACGAAACGCTGCAACAAAAAACGCCTCAGTTAGCCTGCCCGGCATCAGGCGCAGACAGCCGCTTAGGTCATGCGTAAGAACGCGGTTGTTCCACGATTGAACAGCAGAAACACGATCTGGCAGCGGTGTGATGGTAATCGGCATGAGCTCGGCGTCAGACTGACGGCGCAGCAACCAGTCGACAACTGCTTCGTTCTCTTCTGGCGCCATGGTACAGGTGCTGTAGACAAGCGTGCCGCCAGGTTTCAGTAGTCGCCAAGCCTCGAGGATGAGGCGTTTTTGCAGGTCACTCAGTCTCCGGATATGCGCTACTGACCAGCTGTCAAACAACGGAGCATCGCTGGCGTTCAGACTCATTAGCCCTTCGCCGGAGCACGGAGCGTCAAGCAAGATTTTGTCAAAGGCCTCCAGCTGACGGCGGGAGAGATTTCTAGCATCAGCTAGCATATATTCGGCTGAAACATTGAGGCGTTTGAGGTTGGCCTGGAGCTTCATCAGGCGCGGCTTGGAATTGTCATTACAGACGAGGTTGGCTTGACCATTAGCTAGGGCTTGTATGTGGCTGGATTTACCGCCGGGCGCAGCGCACAGGTCGAGGATGCGTTCACCCGCCGCAGGTTGAAGTGCCAATACCGGTAGCCAACTGGCAGCATTTTGGATGTAGCCGCGTCCGCTGTCAGCGAGGTGTTGATAATCAGCGATGTGCTCGGGGATAATTTCGTAGCCATCCGGACACCAGGCAACCTGGTGGCTCAGTAGTTCGGGCGCAACTTCCCCGTCCATCAATGGATTGAGCCGAAAGCTCTGGGTGCGCGTCCGTGCCAGTATCGTCTCGACCTCGGCGCGAGACAAGCCACTCCACTGCATCGTGCGATTGATCCAGAGCTCACGCTTTCTCTGGCGCTCCTGAGCTGGATCTTTACGCTTGGCCATAGTCGTCTCCGATGGCGTGCCGATTGATCGCTTGAGCAACAACTTGGCCATAGCGTTTATCAATCTCATGACTTGCTAATATTTTAGTGACAGCGATGTGCTTCTGTTTTGCTAATTTTCGCAGGTTTTTGTTGATGATGACTGGGTCAAATTGGCCGTAAAATATCTCAACCGGCATCGTCAATTCGGCAATTTCCGTCAGCGCCTTTTGGTTGATGATGGCTGCGTCCAGGGTGTCGAGAAAGATTTGCAAGTTTGACTCATCGACGAGAAAGCCAGGGTTGAATAGCTTGTATTTTCTGGCAAAATCACTGGCAATCACCTTGCCAAGTGCTGGTTTATCGATAATTTTTTGGTATAGGCTGCGCAGTTGGCGTTCAGCCAGGCGATCTTTGCCTTGTTGGTGATACAGCGGCGGGCTACACAGGATGAGCGAATCGATCAACGAAGGATAATATCGGGCGGCGTGTACCGCTACGAGTGCCCCTAAACTATGACCGACCAAAATGATTCGTCCGTCAACCTTTTGCTGCGCCAAGGTTGCGACTAGTGAATCGACCTGTGTCTTAACATCATACGTCTTCCAGTGCGGTCGCGGCGAATTGCCAAAACCGAGTAAATCGACCGCTAGTACGCGAGTAGTTTTATCGATCTTACGGCGCCCTACAACTCGCTTCCACATGGCTGACGAGCTCCCGATGCCATGAATCAACACGACGGTGGCGCGAGGCTGTTTGGGTGTTTGAAAATCATGCACGTATAGTTTATACGGGACACGCAGCCAGCGATGGATTAATCGATCAAACATTGTATTAGTATACTATGAAAATACCCCGCCTGTACATGACGGAGTATTTTCGAGAATCGGTTTCTCCTCTGTTTTAACGCTTGGAGAATTGTTCGCGCTTGCGGGCAGAACGCAGACCGTATTTCTTGCGCTCTTTCTCGCGTGGGTCGCGCTTGAGCAGCTCAGCCTTCTTTAGGACTGGACGCAAATCAGCGTGAGCAGCCGTCAATGCTTTGGCGATGCCAAGCTTGATGGCGTCAACTTGACCAGCGAGACCACCACCTTTGACCAAGATGGTAACATCGTATTCCTTTTGCTTGCTGACGACAGCTAGTGGGTCGGTTACTTCGGCGAGCAAGGTCTTGTTGCCATCCAAGTACTCAGCGGCTGCTTTGCCGTTGATGGTGATGGTACCCTTGCCAGGAAGCAAGCGAACACTTGCTGAAGCGCTTTTGCGTCGTCCCAAGCCGTAGAAATAGGTATCAGTAGCCATATTACTTTACCTCAACTTTCTCTGGGGTTTGTGCTGTGTGAGCATGCTCAGAGCCAGCAAATACGCGGAGGCGCTTGAGGCGCTCTGCTTGCAATTTGTTCTTTGGCAACATGCCTTTAACAGCTTCTTCAATAATTCGTTCTGGGTGGCGTTCACGCATTTCTTTGAACTGCGTTTCTTTGATGCCGCCTGGGAAACCGCTGTGACGGTAGTAGTACTTGTCAGTTTCCTTGTAGCCAGTAACGACGGTGTTTGCAGCGTTGATAACTACGACGTAGTCGCCACCATCAACGTGTGGTGTGTAAGTTGGCTTGTATTTACCAGTCAAGTGCTTGGCAATTTCAGTTGCCAAACGACCGAGTGGTAACTCACTTGCGTCAAACAATACCCAGCGGCGAGAAACGTCAGATGGTTTTTGTGAATAAGTCTTCATCTTATTTCTCCTTCTTTGGCATTGGTTTGATGTCGTCGACAAACTCGATGATTGCCATTTGTGCGCCGTCGCCAACACGTAGGCGGGTGCGTTCAACACGAACGTGTCCGCTGGTGCGGCCGCCGAGTTGTGGGGCAATTTCATCAACCAGTTTGTAAGCAGCAGCGCGGGTGCTGAGTGCTGCGATCACCTGGCGGCGGCTGGCTAGATCGCCCTTCTTCGCCTTGGTGATGATTTTTTCAATGTGGCGCTTCAGCTCTTTGGCCTTCGGCAAGGTGGTCTCGATTTTGCCGTGCTCGACCAGGCTGGTTGCCAGGCCCTTCAGCAAGGCTCGCCGTTGATCACGCTCACGGCCGAACTTGCGCCCTTGATATCCGTGTCTATGCATAGTTAAAACTCCAACTCCGCCATCTTGTCGCGTACTTCATCCAGCGCCTTTGAACCAAAGCCTTTCAATTCTCGCAAATCTTGCTCGGTCAAAGTCACCAGGTCGCGAATCGTGCGGATTTCATTGTTAATCAGCGCGTTCGTCGTGCGGGCGCTTAGGTTTAATTCTTCGATGGATGTATCCAATTCAGCTTCACTGTCTTCAGTGGTCGTGCCAAGTGCTGGTGCGCTCACGACAGTGGTGCTGCCAGCCAAGGCTGTGTATTGATTGACCAAGATAGCTGCAGCCTCTTCAAACGCCTCGCGTGGCGTCATGGTGCCGTCAGTTTCAATAGTCATGGTCAATTTGTCCAGGTCAGTTTCGTCACCAACACGAGTTGGGTCAACCTTGTAGCGTACGCGCAACACTGGCGTAAAGACTGCGTCCAGAGCGATCATGTCTGAATGTAGACGTGATTCGCTGGAGTCTTCGATCGTTTGGTAGCCGCGACCAGCTTCTGCCACCAAGTCCATGATGACCGTTTTCTTTGGATCATCGATGGTAGCGATGACGTGGTCTGGGTTAACAACCTCTACTTCTCCGTTTGCTTGGATGTCGCCAGCAGTGATGACACCGCCAGTTTTTTCCAATCGCAACTCGACCGGCTCGTCGGTGTGAACGCGAAGTCGAACACCCTTCAGGTTCAGCATGATGTCAACGACATCTTCTTTGATGCCCTCAACGGTGGTGAACTCGTGTGTTGCACCTTCGATGCGAAAGGCGACGATTGCGCCACCGCGGATGCTGGAGAGCAAGACGCGGCGCATTGAGTTACCCAATGTGTTGCCGTAGCCCGAGTGGAGCGGCTCAATCAGAAAGGTTGCACTGGTGTCAGAAACATCTTCGATGCTTGCCAGAGCTGGATTATAAATTGCTTTTGCCATACTTTTCCCTAACCCTTCTTTTATCGTGAGTAATACTCAACAATTAATTGCTCGTTGATGTCAGCTTCTGCTTCTTCACGCTTTGGCTGTCCAGTGATCTCAATTTTCAATTTCTTGACATCACTCTTCATCCAGCTGAGCGGACCTTGAATTGAGTTGCTGACAACGTCGTCGATGTGTGTAAAGTATACCGACTTGGTACTCTTTGGACGTACTTCGATGACATCACCTGCTTTAACGCGAATTGATGGAATATCAACACGGCGACCGTTCAGTAGGAAGTGACCGTGTCCGACCAGCTGGCGAGCAGCGCGGCGGCTGGTTGCAAAACCAGCACGGTACACAACGTTGTCCAGGCGGCGTTCCAACAGCTTCAACAGGTTTTCACCTGCCAGACCTTCCTGGGCGCGTGTTGCCTCGTCCATCAGCCGAGCAAATTGCTTTTCAACCAAACCGTACAGGCGGCGAACCTTTTGCTTTTCGCGCAGCTGTGTTGCGTACAGGCTTGGTTTGTTGTGTCGGCTGTGTGCGTGCTGACCTGGAATGCCAGATTTCCGTGCCAAAACTTTATGTGCTTTTGGATGAAGCGCATAACCTTCGCGGCGGCTTTGCTTGACAATCGGTGAATTATCTCGTGCCATAATTATGCCCTCCGTGCCTTTCGTGGACGAACACCGCCGTGAGGCACGCCAGTTACGTCCTTAATGCTTTCTACTGAGATGTCGAAAGCGCCAACCGCACGAATAGCGGCGTCACGGCCCAAACCGACACCTTTGACGAAAACGTCAACTGATTTCAAACCATACTGCGTTTTCGCAGCTTCAGCAGCTTTTTCAGCAGCAACCTGTGAAGCATAGGCGGTGCCTTTTTTGCTACCACGGAAACCACATGCACCAGCTGATGAAGCGGTCAACACGTTACCCTTCTTGTCAGAAAAGGTAACAATGGTGTTGTTGAATGTTGCTTGAATATGCAGCTGACCAGCTGGGACTGATCGGCGCTGCTTCTTCTTGGTAGATTTTGCGTCTGCCATTTCTTAGTCCTTTCTTTAGGTCTTACTTGCTGCTTTTGGTTGTGTACCGCCCACGGCGATGGCGCGACCCTTGCGAGTTCGTGCATTCGTACGAGTCCGCTGTCCGCGTGTCGGCAGTCCTGCTTTGTGGCGAAGACCGCGATAGGCGTTGATATCCTTCAAGCGCTTAATGTTGTTAGTTACCAAGCGCTGGAGATCACCTTCGACGGTGTATTCGCTGTCGATAATTTCGCGAATCTTGTTTTCTTCAGCCTCGGTGAGATCTTTCACCCGAGTGGTCGGCTCAATCTTAGCCGCCGCAAGGATGCTCGAAGCGTGCTTTGGCCCAATCCCATAAATATAGGTGAGCGCGATTTGCACCTGCTTCTCTGTTGGGATAACTACCCCAGCAATTCGAGCCATGCTTAACCCTGCCTTTGCTTATTCTTAGGTTTTTTCTTGTTGATGACGCGCAACCGAGCGATACGTTTGCCTTTTTTGCGGCCAACGCGGCGCACGAGTACGTCATCGGGACTGATTTTTCTAACACTTGCACGAACTTTCATAAAGTGCGTAAATCTCCCTTCCCGAGTAAACCCGAGATTACCGTTAATATTTGACTAGCGACCTTGGTGAGGTCGGTCGTCGCGTAGGCGGAAGCTGATTCGTCCCTTTGTCAGATCGTAAGGGGTCATCTCAACCTCAACCTTATCACCAGGCACCAGACGAATATAGTGCTTGCGCATTCGTCCTGAAATGTGCGCGATGATACTATGGCCATTCTCCAGTTCCACCCGAAATTGGGTATTAGGCAGTGCTTCCACTACCTTTCCTACCATTTTGATGACTTCCTTTTGACTCGCCATAAGTTACAGTTGTCAATTATACAGCACGCAGCGTAGTTTGACAAGTGGTATTTCCATAAATTTATGTGCTATATGTATTATCTCACAACATTTCTTAGAATAGACTTTTTAAGTTTTTATATCATTTCTACAAGTTTGTAAATTGCTATTTATAAATTATAATATTGTAAACTTTAACCTATTTTTTAAAATTCTATTTAACTTTAAAAAATTTCAATCTTAAAGCATTACCCAAAACAGATACTGAACTAAATGACATTGCAAAAGCCGCTATCATCGGATCCAATTTTGGTCCATTGAAAAATGCATAAAATATTCCAGCGGCAAATGGTATTCCAAGTACGTTATAAAAGAATGCCCAAAATAGATTTTCCTTTATATTTGTGATTGTCGCTTTACTTAATGCTATTGCACCCGCAACATCTCTCAAATCGTTTCTAATTAAGACAATATCAGCGGATTCTATAGCAACATCTGTTCCATTTCCTATCGCAATTCCAACGTTTGCTTGAGCAAGTGCTGGTGAATCGTTAATTCCGTCTCCAACCATTGCAACAAATTCATCTTTTTCCTGAAGTTCCTTTACTTTTTGAGATTTCTGATAAGGCAGCACTTCTGAAATTACATCATCTATTCCCACTTGTTTTGCGATAAATTTGGCAGTTTTTTCGTTATCTCCAGTTAGCATTACTGTCTTGATTCCCATTTTCTTCAGTTTTTCTATAGCTTCCTTGCTTGTTTCCTTGATAACGTCTGCAACTGCAACAAGTCCCGCCAATTCGTTATCAATCGAAATGTACATTGGCGTTTTTCCTTCATTCAACAAAATATCATAATCTTCTTGAGAAATTTCCACATTGATTTTTCGATTTTCCATCAATTTTCTATTTCCAATTTGAACTTCCTTGCCTTCAAATATTGCACGAATACCGTAACCTGGCATTGCCCTAAATTTTTCATACGGCTTAATTTCAATATTTTTCTCTTTTGCTTCATTTACGATTGCTTCTGCCAATGGATGCTCTGAATCATTTTCTACACTTGCAGTAATTTTTAACAATTCATTCTCGTTATAATTTCCATAAGCAATCAAATCAGTCAGTACAGGCTTTCCTTTCGTAATCGTACCAGTCTTGTCAAAGACAATAGTTTTAATTTTATGTGCTGTTTCAAGAGCTTCCCCGCTTTTTATAAGAATACCGTTCTCAGCCCCTTTTCCAGTTCCAACCATTATCGATGTAGGTGTTGCAAGTCCCAATGCACACGGACACGCAATTACAAGTACAGCAATGAAAAACGACAACGCAGTAACCAATCCACTTCCACTCAGAAACCAAGCAATTCCTGTAATTATCGCAATCCCAATAACAATTGGTACAAAATATGCCGCCACAATGTCAGCCATTCGAGAAATCGGAGCTTTTGACCCCTGTGCCTCCTCAACCAGCTTTATAATTTGTGACAAAACTGTATTTTTACCAATTTCAGTCGCCTCAAATCTGATACTTCCATTTTTATTAATACTTCCTCCAACAACCTTATCTCCAACTTTTTTGCTTACCGGCAAACTTTCTCCTGTCAACATTGACTCATCAACAGAAGTCGCCCCTTCCACAATCCTTCCATCCACCGCAATTTTTTCTCCCGGCTTCACAATAACAATATCTCCAACTTTCAAGTTTTCAATCAGAACTTCCTTTTCCGCTCCATTTTCAATAATTTTAGCCTTTTTAGGTTGAAGTCTGATAAGTTTTTTTATTGCCGATGAAGTTTGACCTTTTGTTTTTGCCTCCAGCAGTTTTCCAAACAAGATTAACGTAATAATTGCACCAGCCGACTCATAATATAAATCCATATGTGCTTCAGGATCTACAATTACAATTCCAAAAGTTGCGTAAATTCCATAGAGTACCGCCGCCGTTGACCCAATAGCAATTAATGAATCCATTGTTGGAGATTTTCTTACTAAATTTTTAAATCCATGTGAAAAAAATCTCTCCCAGCATAAATAATAGGCAAAGTCAACACAAACTGTGTCAACGCAAAATTAAGCGGATTTACCTTAGGATTCAAAAATTCAGGAAGTACTGCCCCAAGCATATGCCCCATCGAAATATACAAAAGTGGAACAACAAAAATAACTGCTAAAATTAATCGATTTTTCAAACTTGTTATTTTTTCTTGATAAAGTTCCACCTTTTTATCTTCTGTCATATCCTCAGCCAGTCCATACCCAGCCGACTCCACTATTTTCCTAATTTTATCAAAATTGTACTTCTTCTCATCATATTCAATATTCAATTTTTCAGTTGCAAAATTAACTGAAGCGTTAATATCATTATTTTTATTAAGTGCCTTTTCCACAGCATTGGCACAAGATGCACAGCTCATTCCAGTTACTGTATAGTTTTTTTCTGCCATAATCTTTTCCTCCTTCATTTAGCACACTATATCTTAAATATGCTTATGTCCGCTATGTTCGCAATTACACTGCCCCTCCACACAATCACACAAAACTTCTTCCACAGCCGTTTTCCTCTTTTCCTCAACAGCCTTTAAAATCAAATCCAAGTCGTCAAAACTCAGTTCACTGTTCTCAATAACTTTCCCTATCATTTCTCCAACTTTCGTTTTACAAATTTTATCAAAAGTTCCTAATATATAACTGTTAGCAACTTCCTTTTCTGTAAAATCTGTCGAATAAATATACTTGTTCCCAATTTCCCTCTTTTTCAAAATATTCTTTTTCAGCAGCCGATTCAACAGCGCCTTTATTGTAGCCTGTTTCCAGTTCATTTTCTCACAAAGCACCTCTGTCACAAACTTGCTCGTAACTTCGCTATTTGCCCACACAACTCGCATTACTTCCCATTCTGCATCGGTTATATGCTGTTTTTTATCGATTCTGCAATTTTCTTTCACATTCTTACCTCCTTTAATGTTTACGTTTGTAATCTTTTTACATTATATAGTTTACAACAGTAATCGTTTTTTGTATATTCTTGTCACATATGTATTATCTCACAACATATTTCCATAAATTTATGTGCTATACTTGAGCTATCAAATTTAACATAAGGATTTTTATGGCAAGTACGAAAAATCGAACAAAGTCTCAAACAAAAAAATCACAAGTTGAGCTGCTGGTGCCCGTTTTAATTGGTGTGATAGCAGTGTTGATGCTGATTGTTGGTTGTTTGGTATGGAAATTGAACTGTCAATCACCACACAAACCATACGCAGCGACGGAAAAGATTGGCAGCGGCTTCGTGAGTTTGGGCTCATTGGGCTTTCGTTTTGAGGGAAATAAGGCGATCGCTCGGCACGACGCGTCCGTAAAAGAAATTCGTGAGTTTCTGAAAAAAGAAAATGAGCGATCAGGTTGCAAAGATAACAATAGTGCGGTCAGCGTGATTGCGTATTCTCAAGACGAAAAACAATTACTATTAGGCTCTGGTTGTGGCAACACGCTCGCGCGGATGTTTGCAGTAAAGAAAGACGATGGTTGGAAAGCAATTTCACCAACAAATCAGTTCAATTTGTTTGAGGTTCCAAGCTGTAAAATGACTGATGAAAATAATATCAGCAAGGAAATCGCACCGGTTTGCCAGAATGAAAGTCGCGCTGCAGAGAATGCTCCCCTAACTTATTCTTACAGAGTACGTTAGCCTCGGTATTGTACCAAATAAAAATCCCCGTTTCGTGCGGGGATTTAGTGTATTATTTTTTGCGGAGCAATCGCCGTTTTTTTGGTTTATCGCTTCCCAAATCGTCGGCATCAAAGTCGTCGTAAGTGACCATCAAGGCACGAGAGCTAATTTGGCGAATGGATTCTAGCGCGACTGACACGATAATCAAGATACCGGTACCACCGATTGACAAGCGAGTGCCGGTCAGTCCCGTGATGTGATATATCAGATATTCAGCGACGAACGGCAAGATAGCGACCACGCCAAGTGCTAATGAGCCGAACAAGACCAAGCGGTTGACGGTGCGGCGGAGGTACTCTTCGGTTTGCTTGCCTGGGCGAATGCCTTCAATGAAGCCGCCCTGTTTTTGCAAGCCTTCGGATATCTCAGTAGCGTCAAAACTAAAGCCCGTGTAGAAGTATGTGAAGGCGATGACCAAGATGAAGTACAACACAGGATAAATGAAGGCTTCTGCGGTGCTACCGGTAAAGCTGCCTGGGTTTGGCGCCTGGAACCAAGTGATCAAGGTGCTGGCGAGGGACTGTAGCCCTTCGTTGCCGGATGCTTTCATGATTTGACCGATGAACTGCGGCAAGCTCAGGAAAGCTACGGCGAAAATGACTGGGATCACACCAGCGGCGATCAGCTTGACTGGCAAGATACTTTTAATGCCGCCGTAATTGCTATTGCCGTGGACGCGCTTGGCGTAGTTGATGGTGATGACGCGCTGTGCTTCGTTGATTTTCACTAGGAAGTACAGGACAATTAACATCATGAGTAAGAGGAAGAATACCACCCAGAACATGGTCGGGCTGACCGGCAATTGGAACCAGCCAAATACGCTCAGTGAGCCGTTTGAGGTGTCAAAGAGTGAGCGGATGACAGTAGCCAGCATCTGAGGCAATTGGCTGACGATTCCTGCGAAAATCAACAGTGAAATACCATTACCTACTCCCTGCTCGGTGATGAGCTCACCTAGCCACATCAACAAGACTGATCCAGCGGTCATGGCGACAACTGAAACTGTCCATTCCATGATGGTTGGGTCGCTCAGGACGGTTGATCCGCCAGCCAAGATGGTTTGGCGCAAGATGAAGATGAAAGCAATTGACTGAACGATGGCCAGCGGAACGGTGATACGGCGTGTCCATTGCTGAATTTTACGGCGTCCAGTTTCGCCATCATCATGTAGTTCCTTTAGTTTTGGAATAGCTTTTGTTAGCAGCTGGATGATGATGCTGGCGGTAATAAATGGGCTCAAACCAACCAATACCAAAGAAAAGCTTGCCAAAGCACCACCTGACAGAAGATTAAGGAATCCTCCCAAGTCTGTGCTTCCCAATGCCGAGCTGATGGCTTGGCGCAACTGTGTTGGCTCAGCTAGTGGCACTGGAATGTGCGCGAGTAATCGATATACGACAATGATACCTACTACAATCGATAGGCGCTTTTGCATATCTCTATTTTTCAATGACCGCCAAATGGTCTTCCAGCTAATCATACGTGTACTTTCCCCTCTGTCGTTTCAATATATAGAATTCTCTAACCAGTATACAGGAGTATCCGGCTAAATACCAGTGTTGAGCCCAAAAAAGCGCCAAAACAGAACGCCCCGGCTAGCGAGGCGTTTTGTAGGTTACATAGAGCCTAAAGTATCTTATTTTTCGTCAGACTCGACGTCTTTTGCACTTTGGCGCAAAGGCGTTGCAACTTTCTCAAATGAGCCGCCGGCCTTTTCAATCGCTTTGACGACTGAAGCGGATGCAGCTTGTACTTTCAAGTCAACCTTGGCTTTCAATTCACCGCGAGCGATCACCTTGACCGTGTGGAACGGTGTGGCGATGTAACCTTCGGTAAACAGCAGGGCGTTGTCGACGGTTTTGCCGTCAAAGGCGTTCAAGTGGTCGAGATAGACTACCTGAGCTGGTGTACGCAAGCTCTTGAAACCGCGAGCTTTTGGTACAGCCTGAGCCAATGGACGCTGACCACCCTGGAACATAGCGCGAAGCTTTTTACCAGTGCGGGCGTTCTGACCTTTGGTACCACGACCAGCGGT
>CAUSLL010000016.1:0-14980 GCA_963532835.1 uncultured Candidatus Saccharibacteria bacterium | reverse complement strand
TAATGCATGGAGCTAAAGCGTACTAATAGTCCCATTGCCTTTTTATGTCCTTGTCCGTGGAGTTTATGCTTGCATAAACATTACGGATAAGGTAGACTTGACTAGTAATTGGTGTGTATCATCACACTATAGTTGATTAAAAATTCATCCGTGCAGAAAGTTGTTGGACATCGAAGCAAGGCTTCCCCGGGTTGCCTGAATGGAACCTATGAGGAGCAAGCCTTACTTCGGTGCCCATGGCGAGGAGGAAACACCTGTTCCCATTCCGAACACAGAAGTTAAGCTCCCCAGCGGCGATCATACTGCGAAAGTGGGAAACTAGCACGGTGCCGAATTATATAAAAACCACCCGAATAGGGTGGTTTTTATTATATGGACCTGTTTATCATTATCTTTATGTATTTAAGTAACTATTCAAACAACTAACAAAATAGCGCCCTTGAACGGGGCGCTATTTATGTATTCTCGAATCTCGCAGAAGACGAGAACTGTGTGGTGAACATCACTACTCTTTGAGTATAACCTAGTATGTAGATAATGTAAATATTGACAAAGTATTAGCAGTATGCTATTATGTATTCATAACACATATCATGTGTGATATATAAAGGTGAGGGTTTCCACGATAATGTATGTGGAAATCTTTTTAATAGTGGAGGAAAACTTTCATGGCAGGAACAAAAGCAGGCGGTAAGAAAGCGGCAGCTAAAAATTTGGCAAAAGATCCAAACTTTTACGCAAAAATTGGTGCTAAGGGTGGACGTAACAGTCGTACTGGCGGCTTTGCTGCTAACCCAGCATTGGCTCGTATCGCTGGTGCTAAAGGCGGCAGGATTTCACGTCGCCGCAAGACAACAGCCGTCTCAGCTGACTAGTTAAATCTTATTCTGGTGATCGGTAACACACCTTGGAATGCCAGGTGTGTTATTTTATTGTCCGAATTAGGTGGCAGGTTCTTGCCTCATTGACTTGCCACTGGACGTGACAATGCATGCAAGAATAGGTATCTTTTGCCTTCTGTAGCCCGATAGCTCCGCAATGAGGACAACTACTGCGGGAGGTGAGCCATGATCGATAGGAATCAAGCGATTCCTGGACAACATCGTCGTCCATAGTTAGCGATACACCATAGCGTGGCGCTAGAACCTTAGTGCAGTATTCCCAGGCCTCTCGCTCCATCTCTATGAGCTGAATGTCTCGAGAGAAGGTCTGGTGACCAAGCTCGGCGTGAGCAACTTCATGAAGTAGCTGAGCAGGCGAATTATGCTTAGTATCAACTGTAATCGTTTTAGCGGCTGGTGCCCAACTAAAATCATCACCAGTAGTGATGGTGTAATTCGGAAAGTCACGCCTAACTAACAGGAGTAATTCATCGATCGACATAGTAAAACTAGTATAGCATGTTACTTTACAGAGGTGGAACAGATGTGCTATAATGACTCGTAATAGACAAATGTGCAAATGTGGAGACTAGTATGAAGCAAATCAATCGACAAAGAGGCTCAGTGATGACTTTTACGGTAGTAGGAGTAGTATTGGCTATTTTGGCGCTTGGGTTACTCTATACTGCTCGCCAGCAAGATAACAATGCTGTAGTGCCTGTAGCGACAGATAACAATTCACAAAAACAAGAACTTGCCCAAAAAGATGAAAAATCCGAACAAAACAAATCTGAAACATCTAAGCCAAACACCACGACCAACACCCAGTCAAATAACTCACAAAAACAAGAACAGCCTAAGAACCAGTCTACGGGCAATGCTCAGAAGCCATCAACGATACAGCAGCCCGCCCCTACTACTCCGACTGGCCCTGCCACTCCAGCTGCTCCTGCCGCCGCTACTAATGGCGGTAGCACTGCGAATCTACCGACAACCGGTCCAGCTGATCACATTGGGGAGTTATTGATCGTTGGCGTTATTCCGGGTATGGCAGTCGCATACGCCCGTTCTCGGAAAGTTGTATAGCCTCTCTTTGACTTTTGCTAACAGATTGTGGTACTATAAAGATAGCTTGATGTCTACTTTTTTAGTGTGACTCAAAAATATTAATTTAAGGAAGGAGTCTGAAAAGACTTATGGCAAACGCCACAATTACAATGGATGATCTGCTGGCACAAGCAGGCGATAATGTTAAACAATTGACAGCTGGTGAAGTAGTTCACGGTACAGTTTTGTCAGTAAAGAAGCACGAGGTTTTGATTGACTTGGGACCTTTGGGTGTTGGTTTGGTCCCAAGGCGCGAAGTCGGTTTTTCAAAGGCCTGCGCTGTTGGTGACGAAGTTACGGCAAGTGTTATTGATACAGAACTTGACAACGGATACAGCTTGTTGAGCCTGCGCAAAGCGGCTAAAGATCGAGGCTGGGATGAAGTTGCTGAGAAGCTAGAGAGTGGTGAAATCATCACGATTACCCCATATGACGCAAACCGCGGTGGTTTGTTGGTTGAATACGAAGGGGTTCGCGGTTTCTTGCCGGTATCTCAATTGTCAGCTGAGCACTACCCACGAGTTGGTTCGAGTGATAAGGATGAGATTTTGCAACGCTTGAACGCATTGGTTAATGTTGAAATGAAAGTTCGCGTATTGGACGCTGACCGAAAGGCTAACAAGTTGATCTTCTCTGAAAAAGAAGCTATCAAAGAAGGATTGGCAGAGCGATTTAAGCAATTGTCAATCGGCGACACGGTTCGCGGCGTCGTTACGGGTGTCGTTGACTTTGGTGTGTTCGTGAATGTTGAAGGCATTGAAGGCCTGGTACACATCTCAGAAATCAGCTGGGAGCGCGTCAGTAACCCAAGCGACTACGTGAAAGTTGGCGAGACGATCGAAGCAAAGATCATCGCTATCGACAAGGATCGTTTGAGCCTCAGTATGAAGCAGCTGACCCCAGACCCTTGGTTGAAGGAAGTTGAACAATTCAAGTCGGGAGACCAAGTTGAAGGAACGGTTACTCGCATCACTCCGTTTGGTGCTTTCGTACAGCTAAGTCCAGCAGTTGAGGCATTGGTTCACGTGTCCGAACTGGGTGGTGACGGCACTGATCCAGAGAAAGTATTCACCTTGAATGAGCGCAAGAGCTTTACGGTGCTCGATATCGATAAAGAGAGCCGTAAGATATCTTTGACACTTGGTGAAGCAAAGAAAAAATAATTAGAACAAAATCCCTGAGGCGTGGTGACGTACCAGAGGTGAGAGGAGCTTATTATGGCAGAAAAAATCGTCAAAATTGCAGATTCAGTAACTGTCGGTGAGCTTGCAGAGACCCTTGGTTTATCGGTGACCACGCTGATTGGTGAGTTGTTCAAAAACGGCATTGCCGCAACAATCAATCAACGCCTTGATTTTGATACCGCTCAGATCGTAGTGGAAGAACTTGGCTTGGATGTGCAGCTGGAGCGCAAACAGGCGGCTGCTGCAGATACACCATTGCGTCATGTGCATCAGTTGACAGATAAAGCTGTAGCGCGTCCGCCTATCGTAGCGGTTATGGGACACGTCGACCACGGTAAAACGAGCTTGCTTGACGCTATTTTGGATAAAAAGACTGCTGAGGGTGAAGCTGGTGGCATCACGCAGCATATTAGCGCTTATCAAGCGGAGCGTAACGGCAGAACAATCACACTACTTGATACACCTGGTCACGAAGCGTTTGCTGCACTAAGGCAGCACGGAGCGGTTTTGACTGATGTGGTGATCATCGTGGTGGCGGCCGATGATGGTGTTAAACCTCAGACGGTGGAAGCTATCCGGTTTGCGCGTTCTGCGAATGCAAAGATTGTGGTGGCGATTAACAAGATCGATAAGGATACCGCTAACCCACAATTGGTAAAGACGCAATTGGCCTCTGAGCATGGACTTAACCCTGAAGAATGGGGCGGTGACACGGTCATGGTTGAGGTGAGCGCCAAGACAGGTCAAGACCTTGATAAATTGTTGGACATGGTCTTGTTGGTGGCTGATATGGAAGATCTGCGTGCGGACGTTGATACACCAGCGGAAGGGCTGGTGATTGAAGCGCACATGGAGACTGGTCGTGGTGCCGTGGTTGGTTTGTTGGTGGAGCATGGACAGCTGAAGCCATCGCACTATTTGGTTGCAGGGACGGCTTATGGTCGGGTGCGCACCATGTTGGACTTTCGTGGCAAGGCCATGAAGCTAGCGGGTCCTTCAACACCAGTGAATGTGACAGGATTTAAGGAATTACCGCAATTTGGTGACAGCTTCGTCATCGCAAAAAATGAAAGGGAAGCGCGACAAATGGCAGCTAAAGCCAAGCTAGAACAGGAACGTCGTGCAGCAACTACCAATGTGACAGGCGCTGATATCCTGAAGATGATGAATCAGAAACATGACGCGCAGGAATTTAACGTCATCATCAAGGCTGATGTGCAGGGCTCCCTCACTTCGGTTATTGATAGTTTGAAATTGATCGAGACAAATGGTGAAGTTGAACTGCGGGTAATTGGTCATGGCGTGGGTAATATCTCCGAAAATGACATTCATCTGGCAACTGGCGAAAATACTGTCATTTACGGTTTCAACGTTGACCTGCCGCCTGCTGTTAAGCGGTTGGCTTCTCGTGAGAAAGTGGAAGTGCGTCTATACCGAGTGATTTATGAACTGCTGGACGATGCAAAGTTGTCCATGGAGAATCTTTTGGCTCCAGAGGTTGTAGAGACGGAGATCGGTACGCTTAAAGTGAAGGGTGTGTTCCGTACGATGCGCGAGGAGGTGATCGCTGGTGGTGAAATGATGCGTGGAAAGGTCTCAAAGGGCCTCTTGGCTCGCTTGAAGCGTAAAGGCGAACAGATAGCCGAAGTTGAGGTTTCAAGCGTACAGCGCCAGCAACAAGAGGCCAAAGAGGTCTTTGAAGGTGAAATGTGTGGCTTGAGCCTGAAAACCGCCAAGAAAATTGTGGTAGAAGAAGGCGATGAGCTTGAGTTCTTTACGCGTGAGCTGGTGAAAAAGACGCTCTAGGCGTCATATCTAAGCAAGGTTATTGACTTTTTTAACAATTTGTGCTAGTATTTCTTTAGAGAAAAACTCCAACTAATCTTGGCACATCCAAGTGAAAGGAACCACCACGAATGAATAAAGAAACGCCTGCACCACGTCCGACTACCGAGGACTATTTGGCAACTCGTCAGGGTCAGCTTGATTCTAATACGGAGAAATATTACCGTTGGAGGCAAGCGCTAATAGATCGAAATACTTCAGGCGACACTGAGCTTGGTAAATACTACCAAGAAGCTGTAGAGCAAAACAAGGCTTGGCAAACGAAGCCTTCAGTGGACGAGAATCCTGAAGGATTGAGCTTGTATGAGCAAGCACAGCGTGATAAATACCTTGGCGATCAGTATGATGAGGGCGAAGCTTCTCAATTGTCTCCTGAAGCTCCAGCGAAAATTAAGACTCCAGACGAGAATCCTGAAGGATTGAGCTTGTATGAGCAAGCACAGCGTGATAAATACCTTGGCGATCAGTATGATGAGGGTGAAGCTTCTCAGTCAGCTGAAAAGAGTAGGGCACAGCAGGAGCTGGACGCGGCAAGGCTGGCGTTTGCTAAAGCACGTGTTGATGTTGAATCACATTTCTTTAAAGAGTGGTTTGGCGGAAAGAAGCGTAAGGAAGCGCTTCAGGAGGCAGCAGATAAGCTAAAGGCTTGTGAATTGGCTGTCGCTAAGGAAGAGATGGCGTCGCAGATTGAGCAGCTGAACCAACTCTCAGGTGAGGAGTTAGCAAAGCAGCAGGAATTGTTTGCGCAGATGATGGCGGCTCGTGCCTTCCAGGGTATGCAGGAAACGAATCAGAAGACAACGGAAGCGTATGATGAGATGCTTGACCAACGCTTTATGCTTGATGAAGGTGAGCAATCTAAATTCAAGAGAGTTGCTGGCAAGGTTAACAAGCTTGTAGCGTGGTTCAGAAAGGGTGTTACAAAGGCTGGAGATAAGGCCACCAGCGGTAGCACGCTATCTCAATGGCTGAAGCTTGGTGCTGGTGGTGCAGCAGCTGGTGCGGTTACTGCCGCTGTCGCAACTTGGCCAATCACTACGGCAGTTGGTTTGGGTACAGGCTTAGTAACTGCTGGAGTGGTCAAACAATCTGTACTGGAATCACGTCGCGGCGAAGAGCGTACAGTTGATAATTCACAGGATGTCTGGCGGGATGCGTTTAAGCAGGTTGCTAAAGATGCTAAAAACACTGATGAAATGATGGAATCTATGGTTGACGCTTATGTTGACAGGAATCAGAAATCGAGTGAAGAGTATCAGGAGCAACTTCGCAAGAAGGTCCGTTCTGCAATGAGCAAAGTGGCTATCGGTTACGCTGCAGGTGGTATCACTGCAGGAATACTGAAGTCAACCGTATTTGGTGCGGAAAGCCATGCTTCTGGAGCAGGACATGACAATATTAACCACGCTTCAGGGGGTGAAAGTACTACTGGCGCAGAGCATACAGGCAGTACTCCTAGTGTAGAAACTCCCGACGGTGGTTCTACTACGCAACCAGAAGTTATCTCGCCAGTTGGTAGCTACGAATATCCATGGGATTGGGCGGTGAAGCAGTTTGGTGTTGAGAATGCAACAAGTGAGCTGCATCGGTTGGCAGAAGTGGCTCAAGCAAATGGCCATGCAATTGAGTGGACTACCAACTTTAATGGTACCGAGTCACTCACGGTGGACGGAATTTCTCAAGCTGACAAGGTTGTGGCAGTATTGAGCCAGTTTAGATAGAATAGTTACGTAAACCGTAAGATACAATAACACAAAAAGGAGATATAAATGTTTGAAATTACTGACGAATTTTTGACACAAGCTGGTTTTGGGATGCTGCCACCAGAGGCAAAAGAACAGATGCGGCAGAATGTGACCAACAGTGTGCAAGCAAAGATTACTGATCAATTGTTGGCAGCTGTGGGTGAGCAGAAATTGGAAGAATTTGAGGCTTTGCTGGACAGTGAAGACGTTCCAATGTTGCTCAACTGGTGTCAAGGCAACGGCATCAATCTGACGGAAATTGTACAGAATGCAATGAATCAGACGATGGTTGAGCTGCAGACGCTGCACAATGACGCACTGAATATGGTGCGTGAATAACAGTAATGAGTAGGTTATAATGGCAATCTTTCGGGATTGCTGTTATAATTTAATGGAGAGTATAGACGAAAGAAAAGGAGGACTATGTTCCAACTGAATGACGAATTTCTCAAAGAGCTCGGGCTGGATCAATTGCCGGAGGAGCAGCGCAAGCCGTTTTTGCAGCACATCTACAGTGAGCTGGAGCTTCGCGTTGGTGAGCGGTTGAGCCAGGGTATGAGCGATGCTCAACTGGAAGAATTTTCTGGCATCATTGATAAGCGTCCGGGAGCAGTAGATGATTTTTTGGCGCGGCACGTTCCTAATTTGATGCAGGACCCAATGTTCCAGCGTTTGGTGCAAGTTTCTGGGGTACCGATGGATGACCCACGCTTGCGGGACGAGTTTGCGGCGACAAAATGGCTAGAAGTAAACCGACCAGACTATCGAGACGTAGTCGCAGCTGTGTTGGATGAACTAAAGCGAGAGATTGTGGCAAATCGTGACATGATTTTAGGAGCTGATTCTGCCGCTTCGCAAGCAGCAGCGTAGCTAAACAATTTATTGATGTTTATGACCGCGGAGAAACGCTTCTGCGGTCATTCTTTTGCCACTTGGTGCGATGAGTTCGTCAATGATGAGGAATTGTCCATCGTGGTAGCACTGGTCTAGAGCGGTTTTTGGCGTGACATCAGGATGAGCTTTAGTGATGATGAGACGGAGGTCGTCAAACATCATGGTAGAGCGAGGAAAACCAAGATAGGCTCTGACTTGTGCGGCTGCCTGTTTGGCGCTGAGGGACTGTGGATCGAGGGGTGCATCCTGTTTTGATAATAATTTGCAGTAGGTGGCGATGGAATCTTGTTGTGGTTTGAGGTGTATGTCTCCGGATATGATGCGAGGCAATAATTCGACCAAGCGTTGTGAACCCAGATTGAATAATTTGCAGTACAGCTCATCACGAGATTCGTTACCGGAGAGCAGGATGGACTCTTGATGGTAAATTGGTCCAGCGTCCATTTGGGCGTCTAATTTTATCAAGGATATCCCAGTGTGGGAATCTAAGTTAGTCATGGCAGCTTCAATGGGCGATGGGCCACGGTATTGCGGCAGGAGTGACGGGTGGAGGTTGATGATGCCAGGATTGAATAGATCAATGATTGACTGAGGTATGATTTTGCCGTAGCTCACCAAAACACCTACAGGTGACTTGAGTGTTTGAATGGCTGGCAAGATGTCTTTGAGGTTGTTTGGTTGCCAAACAGGGATATTGTGCTGGTGAGCGTATGTTTTGACAGCAGGCTCTGATAGTTTACCGCCCCGACCCTTGGGCGCGTCAGGTTTGGTGATGACGGCGGCAATGTGAAATTGTGCTTCATGCAGCGCTTTGAGAGTAATGAGGCTGTGTTCTTCGGTGCCAAAAAATACTATCTCAGACATGGTTATCCCCAAAGATCAGTGTTATCTTTGATACTCGTGTCATAATTGAGCGGTTGTAATTCACCAGAATTATCAAGGGTATAAAATGCATCGTGTGTATCACGGATGTGGTCAATGAAGACGATACCGTTAGTGTGGTCAATTTCATGCTGTAGGACACGTGCTAAGAAGCCCTCGGCTTTGAAGCGAATCTCATTGCCTTCCAGGTCTAAAGCTTTGACGCGAACTTTGGTGTAGCGTGGTACTTTGCCATAGATGTGTTTTACGCTCAAGCAACCTTCAAAATCAGCTACTAAATCGCCTTCGTATTTGACAATTTCTGGGTTGATCAAGGTCATGAAGTCGCGAGTTTTTTTGTTATCAAAGTCAGCTCGGACGATGACGACTCGTTCCAAGCGATCTACTTGCACTGCTGCGAGAGCGGCGCTGATTTCATGTGGTCGTGAGTCCTCCCAATCTAACGCGGCGCTAGTCATGTCGTCAGACAGCTGTTGTACATCATCAGTGATGACATGGATACGATGAGATTTTTGACGCAAGTGGGGATTTGGTAGGGCAATAATGTCGTCTCTAGTCATACATCAAGTATATCAGAGGAGGGAAATCGGGTCGAGTTCGAATTGCCAATGTTGTGGTGGCAAGTGAGCTAATATGGCGACTAAATCATCACGTTGGGGGCTTTTGAGTAACAGTTGCCAACGGTAGGTGTCGCGTACTCGTTCATAAAACGCAGGTGTCGGTCCTAAAATTTGCACTGTTTTTGGCGCAACTGATTTGAGGGTGGAGGCAAGTTTTTGCGCGTTGCGAATGGCAGCGGCTTCGGTTTTGTATACGCAAGTGAGTTTCAAAAGATGGGTAAATGGCGGAAACATGGTTGCTTGTCGTTGGGCTATAGTGCGTTGGTAAAAGTCGGCGTAATTTTGCGTGAGGCCGTCTTGGATGGCTGGGTGCTGTGGTTGGTAAGTTTGAACAACGACGGTTGTTGGGTGATGTGATCTACCGACGCGTCCGACCACCTGAGCAAGCAGTTGGAATGTGCGCTCAGCGGCTGCAAAATCAGGTAGCGTTAGTCCAGTGTCTGCCTGTACTACGCCAACAGTTCGTAGATGTGGCAAGTCTAATCCCTTGGCGATCATTTGCGTGCCAATGATGAGATCAATAGTACCCTCTTTGACGTCTTGGTATAACTTTTCTACGGTCTGGTCGCTAGGAGTGTCCGCATCAAAACGGGCGATGGTTTGCTGAGGAAATAATTTGCTCAATTCTGTTTCGATGCGTTTGGTGCCGATGCCTTTATGGATGATATCGGCATGTTGGCATTCGGGGCAGACCGTTGGGACGGTCGCGGTATATCCGCATATATGGCAAACAAGTTGATGTTTGTCTTGGTGTAGTGTCAGCGGTACAAAACAGTTAGGGCAGCCAGCTTGCCAGCCGCAATTTTGACACAGGGTGATTGCGGTAGTGCCACGACGATTGTGAAAAATGAGTGCTTGCTGGCCATCGTTGAAGGTTCGTTGAAGTTGAGAAAGTAGAGTGTCTGATAGAAAGAAGTGCTGAGTAAAATTATTGCGCTTGGTCATGTCAACGACTTTAACAGTGGGCTTGACGGCATCTTTGCGAGCGGGTTTGGCCATGGTGATGATGGGTCGGTGTCGTTGCTCGGACAAATAATAGTCAGCGATGCTGGGAGTAGCGCTACCCAGAACTAACTTGGCGCTATGATTCTGTGCCAGCACGGCAGCAGTGCGCAGTGCGGAGTAGCGAGGGGACTGCTCTTGTTTAAAACTAGGCTCGTGACATTCGTCAATGGCGATAAATCCGAGGTTATGTATGGGCATGAATAGGGCTGACCTTGGGCCGATGACCACGACAGGTTTATCAGTGTTCAAAACGTGCAGCCACGCTGCGTGGCGCTCAGCTTCAGTCTGGCGAGAATGGGCGACAATCACATTGTCGAGATGCTCTGTGAAAGCTGAGACCAGCTGAGCCGTTAGGGCTATTTCTGGAATGAGTATTATGGAAGACTTTCCTTCAGCTGCAGCGCGTCGGGATGCTTCGATATAGACTAGCGTTTTCCCGGAGCCAGTAACACCGTGTAGCAGAGCCGTTCCGCTGGTCATAGAATCAATGATTTGCAGGGCTTGGAGCTGATCTTTGGTGAATACATTTTTTGTTCGATTTTGCATATCGACAGAGGTGAACTCTATGGATTTTCGTCGTTTTTTGGTGACACCACGCGGTAGAATCGTTTGCCAGACAGTGGCAGGGTGAGTCGCATAAAATTGGCTCATCCAGGTGTGTAGTGATAGTAATTGGCTGGGTAGCGGCGGCTGATCGATGACCGAAATTATCTCCCGCGTGGCATAGGGCGGCTGTGCTATCTCCTGCAAAACGACACCCACAGCAACCTTCTTGCCGACGGGAATGGTCACGATAATTCCTGGCACTAACTCTTCATGTGAGGCATAGGAAAAGCTGCCAGCGTCAGCGCGGACAATCGTAGTTGGAGACACCTCGTAGTATCGCATAGCTATTATTATAGCGCCTCATCAATGCTACAATAAGCATATGTATTTTCAGAGTCGCATGCAGGCAGGCGCAGAGTTGGGGCAGCAGTTGTTCGAAAAATATCGTTACGAAAACTGTGCAGTGCTGGCATTGGGCGAAGGCGGTGTGTTGGTCGGTGAGCAAATCGCGGTCAGGTTACATTGTGTTTTGATGATGCTACTCTCAGAGAGTATCGATGTTCCTGGAGAGGGGTTGAGTTTTGGCGCCGTTTCTCAGAGCGGAAAGTTTACCTATAACAGTGATTTTTCGTCTGGCGAGATTCGAGAGTATACTAATGAATTTCATGGCTATCTGGAACAACAAAAACAGCAGGCATACCAACGAATTAATCGGCTACTGGGCGATGGTGGTATCGTTGATGCGGCGCTGTTGAAAGATCGGACGGTTATTTTGGTGAGTGATGGCTTTGGTGATAATCTTTCAAGCTTGGATGTAGCGTTGGGGTTTTTAAAATCAATTCGTATTGAAAAACTGGTGGTGGCGTTGCCTGTGTGTAGTATTGCTGCGGTTGATCGATTACATATCACGGTTGATGATTTGCATATATTGGACGTCAAGGAAAACTTCATGGGAATTAACCATTATTATGAGGATAATGAACTACCTTCACGTGAGGAGACTGTTGCAAAAATCAATCAAGTAATTATGAATTGGCGCTAAAGGACTTGTCGGGTGTTGTAAAATTGTGCTACACTGGAGTTAAGTAAAGAAGGGGATGCAGTAAAGAGCACAGGACTATGTTAGACGTTTTTATTACATCGCGGGTGAGGCGTAAGATTGTGGTTGTTTATGCTAAATATCCTGATTTTCACACTCATGTACGTGGGTTGGCGAAATTGATCAAAGAAGATCCAGGAAATATTCAGCGCGAGCTAAAGAGATTGGAAAAAGTTGGTTTTCTCAAAAGCGAGAAGCAAGGCAATTCGCGAACGTATTTCACAAATAAGCAATTTCCAATTTTCAAGGAGTTGCAAGGAATGGTGATTAAGTCGCAGCAACATGCGGCACGACCGAAGCGTAGTTCGGTTGACAGAGATTGATGACGCTGTTTGAGCGGATTTTGGCGGCGCGGGGCCTGACGATGCGGGCAACGCGCGAGGCTTTTTTGCAGCCGGATTATGCGGCGGTGAAACATGATCCGTTTTTGCTGCCGGACATGAAAAAGGCGGTGGCGCGGTTGAAACAGGCGCGGGAGCAGGGCGAAAAAATCGTCATTTATGGTGATTATGATATTGATGGGTTGAGCGCCACGGCGCTGCTGCTGGATGCGTTTGGCAAGTTTGGTTTTGAGGGTGTTGATGCTTTTATCCCGAACCGGTTTGTTGAAGGTTATGGTATGACCATGGGTGCGGTGGACAAGGTGCGCGATATGGGCGCGGATTTGATCGTGACGGTAGATACCGGCAGTTTGTGTCATGCAGAGATTGCGTATGCCACCAGCTTGGGAATTGATACGGTGGTGACAGATCATCACAATGTTGCCGAAACGCCACCGCCGAGCGTGGCAGCGGTGAATCCGAAGTTCTCAGGACACAGTTATCCATTCCGTGATTTGTGTGGTGCGGGCGTGGCATTTAAGTTGGTGCAAGCACTGCAGACTGAGCTGGATGGCCTACCTGATGGTTATGAAAAGTGGCTGCTCGATTTGGTGGCACTGGGGACGGTGTGCGACATTGTGACGCTGGTAGATGAAAATCGGGCAAATGTGTATTGGGGTTTGGAGGTGCTGAAAAAACAACAACGCCCAGGGCTGAAAGCGTTGATGACGGTGGCGGGCATTGAACCAGAGCAGGTTAATGCCAGGCATCTGGGGTTTGGTTTGGGGCCGCGAATGAACGCAGCGGGTCGGCTGGAGACAGCGCAGCACGCGCTGGATATGCTGGTGGCGCGCGATGGGCTGGCGGCACTGGAGGCTAGTGAGAAGTTGGAGGAATTGAACATCAAGCGGCGCGGTATTCAGGATGCGATTTTTGAGGAAGCGTGTCAGCAAGCTGAGGAGCTGGCCGATGATCGAGTGCTAGTGGTTAGTAGCGATGGCTGGAATCACGGTGTCATCGGCATCGTGGCGTCAAAATTAGTGGAGAAATATAAAAAACCAGTGTTTATCATCGGTGAGCGTGGCGAGGAGGCTACGGGTTCGGCGCGCAGTTTTGGTGATTTTTCAGCAGCGGATGCCGTGCGGGCGGCGGACGATATCATCATCAAAGGTGGTGGACACGGAGCGGCGGCTGGCGTGACGCTGGAGACTGAAAAAATTGGTGATTTTCGGAGGCGGGTGAATGAGTTTTATGATTCGCTGCAGCTGACACATCAAGAGCGATATTTATTGCCGCGAGCTGATGTGGAAATCGATGATTTTTCGGAAATTAATGAGGAATTGGTGGCAAATCTAGCGAGAATGGAGCCGTTTGGCAATGGCAACCCAGAGCCAGTCCTGAAAATTACCACAGCGAGCGTGCTAAGCATGCGGCGAATGGGCGCGGATGGGCAACACGTTAAATTAGCGCTGCGTGATAAAGATGGTACAGTGTTGCAGATGCTGGCGTTCAACGCACCAGAGGAGTTCTTCCGCGATCCGGGCGACGAGGTAGCGGTATGGTTCCAGCCAACCATCAACGAATGGCAGGGGGTGCGAACGGTTGAGGGGCGGTTGCTACACGTGGGCGAGGCGGAATAGTCATCATTAGGGCCGTCACAGTGGCTACAAGGTTGATTTATATCAATTTATATGATATAATGGCACTTAGTTCAAGAAATAATCCACACTGGAGCATTACGAACATGAGTGAAACAGCTAAAATAACACCAGACTATAGCTTTGACGAGGGTCTTCGTTTAGAACGAGTCAGCCATATAGTGCCCGCAGTAGAGGGCACTGAGAATACGTTGTCTAATGATGGTAAAATAACTCAGATATCGCCAGAAAGGATTAAAGAGCTGGAGGTCAATCCGTGGCTTGATATCAACAAGGACCAGAAAGAAAAAGTTATTGAGCAGGTGAGAGATCCACGCTATATTCGTGGCTTGGGTGGTATCGGAATTGAGGTTGCGGTGTTCGGCAATCTTAATGCAAAAAAGCTTCAGGCTGTGTATTATGGCTGGGGCGGTGCCTTTCGTCATCGGAACGCTCTGCGTGAAGCGGTCGATATGGTTTATGCAAATCCAGATATTGCCTATATGGTAATGAATGGTCCAGGAATCGGTAATTCTGGTATGCTGCCAAAGTCGGTCCAAAAAGAAATCAGGCAGACTGGTAGTTATGCGTCAGCAGGTGAATATTATGCAAAGGTATTGGAACATGTGGCTCGGGATTATGATGAGGTCAATATAGCTGGGCACTCGCTGGGAGCAAGGGTGGCTACGGGAGTAGCCGCAAATATGACCCCAGGGGCAGTATCAGAGCTGCGGCTGCATGATCCAACGGGTACGCGAGAGATGAGTCTCGTCGATATTGCTGTCAGCTTTTTTGGAAAAGAAGGAGCGGAGAATGGTAAGTATGTTAAGGAGTCAGCTTCTCCAACGGCTAAAGAAGCTGGCTTGATATCACTCCCAGTGGAAGCTCCTCACCGTATTGAATGCATAGGAGGTGTTGGACTTAGTCTAGAGGAGCTGGGCCGTCCGTTTGAAGCACCCGAACATGGTTGGATTCAGCAGTTCTTGGTTGATCCGTCTGGGTTAACGCGGAATGCGTTTGAGAACGACTTCCGAGTGGCGGCTCCAAATGTGCGAGATTCGATCCATGTTTTCATACCAAAACAGAGCTATCTGAATTATTGGCCTGCCGTCCAGGGAATAATTGGGCGGTTGCGTGATATACCCAGCCTTCCAGAAGTGAGTCAGTGGAATATCCTTCGTCATACACACGCCAATATGAACCAGCCGGCAAGTT
>CAUSLL010000015.1:0-17203 GCA_963532835.1 uncultured Candidatus Saccharibacteria bacterium | reverse complement strand
CTTCTGGCGTTTATTTTCATAAGTCAGCCAGCGGCGAGATTATTTATGTGGGCAAGGCGGCGGTGCTGAAAAACCGCGTGCGTCAGTATTTTCAAGATTCGCGCGGGCGGGACAATAAAACCATGGCGTTGGTGGCGGAAATCGCTGATACGGATTGGATTGAGACTGAAAGCGAAGTTGATGCCTTGTTTCTGGAAAGCGAGATGGTCAAGCGCTATATGCCGCGATACAACGTGCTGCTGCGTGATGATAAATCGCAGATGTACGTACGAATCGACATGAAAAGTGAGTGGCCGACCGTCAGTTTTACGCGCAATCCAGCTGATGACGGCGCGGAATACATTGGCCCGTTTTATAATGGCTTTGCTTTGAAAAAAGCTTTGCGATATTTGCGGCGGGTGTTTCCCTATTTGACCAGGCAGCGACGGCCGGGGCAGTCGAAATTGGATGAAGATTTAGGTTTGAGCCCGCGACTGAGTGACGGGTCGGTTGCCTATAAAGCTAATTTACGCAAACTCATCAGCTACATCAAGGGTAATCGTAAAGCCATCGCTGCCGAGCTGGAACGCGATATGAAAACGGCGGCTGGACTGCATGATTTTGAGCGGGCGGCAGATCTTCGCAATAAACTACGCGCTATGCAGGAGTTGCAGCGGCGGGTTTGTTTTGGCGACAAAGAATTTTTGGATATTTCGAAGGACAAGGCACTGGCTGATTTGGCGAAATTGTTGGGTCTAAAAGATACCCCAGTGCGCATCGAGGGCTATGACATTTCGCATATGAGCGGGCGGCAAGTCGTCTCTAGCATGGTAGTGTTTACGAATGGTGCCAGCGACCGGGCGGAGTACCGCAAATTCAAAGTCAGTGAGAAAAATGATGACACGGGTAATATCCATCAGACGATTTTTCGTCGGCTGAGCGAGCGTCATCTGAAAAGCTGGGGTTGTCCCAATCTGCTGCTTATTGACGGCGGTAAAGGCCAGCTGGCGGCGGCCATCAAAGCTCGTGATGAGCGTGGCGTCGCCATGCCGATCATCAGCATCGCCAAGCGCGAGGAAGAATTACTGGTGCACAAAACTGGTTCGCAGGTTGATATGGCGTTCATCAAGCATATTCAGTCGCAGCCACGGGCGGACATCGCTATTTATGAAGATGGTGACGTCTACATGGTGAATTTACACCCAGACCAGCGTAACGCCGGCTCGCACTCAAAAAACTTACGAGCTAGTATGGAGCAAACTCGCAACGAACGCCCGACGGCGGACGAGAATACCCTTGCGACAACTGACATCGTCAAACTGTTTCAGCGCATCCGCGACGAGTCACACCGCTTTGCCGTGAGTTACCACACCGCGCTGAAGCGTCAGCAACAAACGAAAAATCAGCTGGAGGAAATTCCTGGTGTGGGGCCAAAAACCCGCGCCAAATTGCTGAAAAAATTTGGCAGCTTCCGTAATGTTGTCAGTGCCACAGAAGATGACCTAGCGTCGGTGATTGGCCAGTCGCGTGCTCAAATCGTCCACAAATATATTGCGGCACAGCGTACCAATAACTAAAACGCTTGTGCTATACTAACAATATGAAACGCGGTTTTACTATTATAGAAGTGCTTGTTATGATATCGGTCATAGCCATTTTGACCACTATCGGAATTATTAGCTACGGCAATTGGCGCCAGAAGTCATTGCGCGATGCTATCACGGCTGACCTCAAAAGTGCAGCGCAGGCTATGGAGCAATACCGCAATTTTCACAATGCCTATCCAACACTACCCGCTGGCGCATCAATACCAAATTATAACGGTGGCCCTGTTCATGTGTATATTCAGGGCGCTGACGGTAAAGAATTTTGCATTGAAGCAACGCGTGGCTCTCAGAAAATGCACATCACCAGCAAGAGTTCGGATGTGAGCGATGGCGGCTGTTCGTGACGTCTAGCTATTGTGAAAATGCGAACAGATTATTATAATGAGTAGCAGTGTGATGAAACGGCAATTTTTTGTATTTCTATTCAGATGGGCTATGAACTCATTTGGCATCTGGATATCGTTGCGACTTTTAGGCACCATGTCGGATGGTGGCTTGTTGACGTTTCTGTTGGCTGGTTTGATATTTTCCGTCATCAACAGTATGCTCAAACCGATCATTATCATCTTGTCGCTGCCAGCAATTCTGTTGACCCTTGGTCTATTTACATTGATTATCAATGGCCTCATGGTCTACCTCGCTATTGTGCTGGCTCCAAACGTTTCCATCACATTTGGCGACGCAATTATTGCCGGTATCATCCTTAGTTTGGTAAACTATATAGTAAGTAGTGTGGTTGATTTACGGACTGCGCAAAAAGAACAGGAGAGTTAGATGAATTTGGAACAACTTTTACCATATATCACATTAGGATCAGCATTTTTGATGATTATTACCATTTTGTTGCAACAGCGCGGCGCTTCACTTGGTGCAGGATTCGGATCTTCTGGTGAATTGTTTACGACACGCCGTGGTTTTGACAAGAATTTGTTTGACGTTACCATCGTTCTGGCTGTAGTTTTTGTGCTATCAATCTTGGCTAGTTTGGTCTTGCCGGGGCTTAAAGGCTAGGTTGTCGTCATGACAGAGGCTGGAGGCAAGCCGTCTTGGAAGCGGTTCCAAAAAATGAGCGCTTCTGGGAAAAGCTTAAATCGTCGAGCTGTGAAGATCGAAAAGGGCGTCATCAAGCACGCACATAAGTTCGTGACATCCCGTCTCGATAGATTGACAGAAGTCCGCCGAGAAGTTATCGGCTGGGCAGTGCTATTGATGATATTGGTTGGTCTGAGCGCAGGGCAATGGACTATTTTTCGTGCAGCCTACACGAAGGATGCACCTCAGGGAGGTGGCACATATTCAGAGGGAGTTTTAGGATCGCTGGAAACCCTCAACCCCTTGTTTGCGCGTTCTAATGCAGAACGGTCTGCTGCTAGGCTAATGTTCGCCAGCCTCTATCAATACGACAATACTGGACACCTCAAGGGGGATTTAGCAAAATCAATCGCCATTAACGGCACCGAGACTGAATATACGATCACTCTGAAAGATAATCTTCGCTGGTCTGATGGTCACCCTCTGACAGTGGATGACGTTATGTTTACCGTCAATCTTTTGAAAAACCCAAAGGTTGGCGCTTCAACTGACGGTTGGGCATCCATCAAAGTTCGGAAAACTGCCGACAATACTGTAACATTTGTAACACCATCCACCTATGCGCCATTTTTGCATACATTGACGTTCCCAGTTGTTCCAAAACACGTATTGGAACATGTAGCGCCGGCTACTCTGCGCGACCACTCGTTTGGACGCTCACCTGTCACGAGCGGACCATTCAAATTCCGACTCTTGCAGACGGATAACCGGGAAAGTGGCAGAAAAGCTGTGCATATGACGGCAAATGAGGCATATCACTTTGGTAAGCCAAAGTTAGACCGCTTCCAGCTGTACGCATATTCCTCACTGGATGAGATTACAAAGGGTTTGAGAACCAGTGAAATCATGGCCACGCCAGAGCTGACCTATGCTTCTCAACCAGAAAATGTCAAAAAAATGTATGAGATGAAGGCTTATGAAACCCACAACGGGGTGTACGCATTATTCAATAGCAAGAGTCCGATTCTCCAGTCTCCATCCATTCGCAAAGCTTTGGTACAGTCAGTCGACATCACCGCGCTTCGCAAAAAGATGCCACAAAAAACAGGCGAATTAACAGGACCAGTTTTGCCGGAGCACACTGAAGCGGAGCTGGAAAAGCCGTTAACTCGTGATGTAGAAGCTGCCAAAAAGGTACTGGACGCAGAAGGTTGGACGGTGTCTGGTGGTGTGCGCAAAAAGGGCGATCAGTCACTGAAGCTGTCAGTTGTTTCCTTGCAGGGTTCTAAATATGAAAATGCAGCCAATTCGTTGGCTGAGACATGGCGAAATGAGCTCAATGCTGAGGTGGAAGTCAAGATTGTTGATGCAACAGATGCTAATCAGGATGTTCTCAGGTCGGTGTTGCAGCCGCGTAATTTTGACGTCTTGATATATGAGCTGGTGCTTGGCGGTGACCCAGATGTCTATGCGTATTGGCACTCGTCACAAGACCAACGCGATCAACGAGGTCTGAATTTTGCAAACTACAATGACGCTATTTCAGATGACGCATTGGTCGGCGGCCGTGGTAAGCGTTCTCCAAAACAACGCGCGGATTATTATCAATCATTCGTACGACGCTGGCAAGCATCTGCTGCGTCACTGCCGCTGTATCGTCCAACAGTTGAATACATCAAACTGCCATCAGTCCAGGCCGTAACGCAAAATACTCGGCTGGTCTCACCGACCGATCGATTTGCTGACGTGATCTATTGGACGGTTCGCCAAGATTCAGTTTACAAAACGCCCTAGTGTCAGGTATAATGATGACAGTCGTGCGGGCGTGGCGGAATTGGTAGACGCGCTAGCTTGAGGGGCTAGTGAACTTAGGTTCGTGGAAGTTCAAGTCTTCTCGCTCGCACCAAATGGAATTATTTGATTTTTACTATGACAGATTTGTCACAAAATGATAAACCTCAAGTTTGTCAAATTGTTAAGACTCTGACTGGTGTTTTGGTAACAGTTTGGCGGACATCGCCGCGTTCGATTATTATTCAAGCGATCGGCGCAGTGCTGACGGCATCCTTGCCGCTTGCGACAACGTATTTTGCAGCGTTAACGACCACCGCACTGACAGAGGCATATACTGGCAGCGGCGACTCACACCAACTACTCCTGTATGTGATTATGACGGTAGTGCTCGGCGTGATGATGAGTTTTTGGGGAATTGTGCAGACCTATTTTGAGCAGTTGATGCGCTATCAGCTAGAATCAAGCATTAACGACCAGATGTTTGCTCGGCTACATAGTCTAGATTTTTGGCGTTATGACGACCCAGTGACAATTGATATGTTTGATCGAGCGAGGCGTTTTGCTGGCTCATTTTCATATCTATTTTCGCGACTAACCAATGTTGCGACAAATACTGTCTCGCTAGTAGTTGGGTTGTGGATCATCTCGTCAGTCAGTTGGTGGCTGGGGCTCCTACTTGTCGTGGCTATCATCCCTAGTGGTGTCGTCCAATTTCGGTTGTCTCGTTTGACGTCAAGTTATTGGCGCAAAAATACTAAAGTCAGGCGGCGTATATGGTGGATCGAATATGCGATTAGTAAACCTGAGAATATCGCCGAAATGAGACTTTATGGCCTTATCAAGCATCTGTTAACGGAGCGGGCTACTTTGCGTGATAAAGACCAATTGCAGATGATTAAATATGAGCGCAACTTTATGGCTAAGCGCTTTGGTGGCGAGATGCTGCAGGCGGCGGCGGAAGTGGCGGCTTTGGTGTGGGTGACACTGGAGATCATCGCGCATCGTCAGCCGATCGGTCAGTTCGTGTTGGTGCAACAAATGGTGAGCCGAGTACTCGGCAGCGTCGATAGCTTGATTTCGACGTATAATTCTATTGACGAGGAAGTGGCAAATATGGTCGATTATCAGCGGTTCATGGAGTTGCCACTAGCTGACACCAGGCCGAACCTAGCACTTAGCATGAGCAAGTCAATTACGGTGCGTAATGTCAAATTCCGATATCCAGGCAGCGAAACTCTGGTGCTCAATGGCTTGTCGCTAGATATTAAGTGCGGCCAGCATGTGGCGATTGTTGGCGAGAATGGCGCAGGTAAAACCACGCTGGTGAAATTATTGACGGGGCTGTACCAGCCGACTAGTGGCGAGATTTTGATTGATGGGCGAAATCTTAGCGAAGTAAATGTAGCTGATTGGCACCGACAATTGGCTGTTTTGAGCCAGAGTTTTATTCGCTATGATTTTGCGACAGCTCACGAAAATGTGTGGTATGGCGATGTTTCTCGTGAGCTAGACAGAGACAGGCTGATGGATGCGCTCAAACAGGCAGAGGCTGACAATTTTGTGAAGAAATTACCAAAGGGCGGGGATAGCTATGTTGACAAATGGATGACGGATGATAGTGATGACAAGGGTGTGGATCTGTCGGGCGGACAATGGCAGCGGCTAGCTCTGGCACGCAATTTTTACCGCAACGCGCCAATCGTTATTTTGGACGAGCCCACGAGCGCTGTTGATGCGGCAGCTGAGGCACGAATTTTCCGTCACTTGTTTAAGCAAAAAGACAAAACCATCATCGCTATCAGCCATCGCTTGAGCACAGTGAAAAAGGCTGATGTGATTTACTTCATGAAAGATGGCCGAATTGTCGAGCAGGGAGCGTGCAGCGAATTGATTGCTAAACGCGGCGAATTTTACGAGATGTTCAAAGAGCAGCTGTAATTTGATATAATGAGTGGAGTGGCGCGTTGGCGGAGCGGTTACGCAGAGGTCTGCAAAACCTTTTAGACGAGTTCGACTCTCGTACGTGCCTCCAGAATTATGATAGCTCCAGATCTGGGGCTATTTTTGCTCTAGTAGTTCTTTTAGTTCAGGGAAGGTTGGCTGTTGAAAGTGGCCTCGGTCAACAAATATATGGCTGTTTGCGCTTGGTAGATCAGACTGAAACTTTGCTAGCTCAGTAAACGGCACCACGGCATCGTCTTTACTGTGAAATAGGTGAATTTCTTTGGCGGATTTTTCGAGCCCAGTTGCACTTGGTAATATAAAATCGCCCAAGTCTTCGTGAGTTGCATCATTATATGGAGCAGCAATTAAGATTAGTCGATTGACTGGTGTGCTGAGAGGATTTTCGTGCAGATACTTCGCTAAGAATATTGCCCCAAGGCTACTGCCAATGAGCTGCACATCATTGCCCAGGAAAGGCAATATCTTTTCAAAGTAGATTTTCCATTCAGAATACCGTGCGTTTTGCTTATTGGGCATAGTAGGCAGGAGTACGTCAAAATCTGTCATTGTTACAGCGAGCCAGTCGCGCCATTTTGTTTTGTGGAAAAGATTCTCATACTTGAGTGGAGTGTTGCGCAGCGTGGAGAGATAGCGCTCATAGGAATCAAAACTTGACCCGCCATGAATATGTACAATTTGCTTCATAAATATAGTATAATACAAACCAGCGCAAATGGCAGACCGTGTCAAACGTCAGTAAACATGGACATCGGGCGGTCGTTAGTGCAGAATATAGGCGCGAGTGGCGGAATTGGTAGACGCGAGGGACTTAAAATCCCTTGACCAAAAGTCGTGCGGGTTCGATTCCCGCCTTGCGCACCAAATTGCAAACAATGGCTCGTTATTTCGGGTCATTTTTATCACCCAAAAACCTAACCACAAGCAAAACGTCTGTGGTATAATGAAGGGGTTAGCATAAATTGATAAGGAGAATATTCAATGAGCTCAATCATCATAGCACTTATAGTCGTTGGCGTTGTCCTGGTTCTCGCTATCGGCTTCATCGTCGCCACCTATAATGGTTTGGTGACCTTACGCAACCGCGTTGAAGAAGCATGGAGTGACATCACGGTTCAATTGAAACGTCGAACTGACTTGATTCCAAATCTTGTGAACTCTGTGAAGGGTTACGCAACACACGAAAAAGAAGTATTTGAAAAGGTGACCGAAGCTCGTTCGGCCATCATGGACGCTAAAGGCGTGAAAGACACTGCTGAGGCAGAGAACATGCTGGAAGGCGCCTTGAAGAGTCTGTTTGCAGTAGCTGAGGCTTACCCAGACTTGAAAGCTAACCAAAACTTCATGCAACTACAACAGGAATTGGTCGACACTGAAGACAAAATTCAAGCTTCCCGCCGCTTCTACAACGGTGGCGTTCGTGACTTGAACACCAAGATTCAGACTTTCCCAGCAAACATCGTTGCAGGCATGTTCAACTTCCAAGCCAAGGAATTCTTTGAGGTTGAAGACCGTGCATCTGTTGAAAACCCAGTAGAGGTCAAATTCTAACACCTCACGCAAGTCACGCAGCCGCTCGCCTACCGTTGGCGGGCGGTTTTTGCTATAATAGCTATTATGTATAGTGCGATTTCTCAAAATAAACGCAACACTATCATTATTATGGCAGTGTTCGTAGCTATCATTGGTATTATCGGTGTCTTCATCGGCATGGCGGTCAAAAATTATTCACTGGCGTGGATTGTGTTTGGTTGTTCGATGCTGTACGCCTGGCTTCAGTACTATCTGGCTGGAAAATTAGCCATGGCCATGACTGGCGCGCAGGAGATTGAGAAAAAAGATGCGCCTGAACTGTGGCGGGTAGTTGAGAATTTGGCGATTGCTTCTGGCATGCCGATGCCGAAAGTCTACATCATTGATGACCCGGCACCAAATGCCTTTGCGACCGGTCGCGACCCTAAACACGCCATCGTCGGTGCAACCACTGGCCTGCTAGAAATCATGGACAAGCGTGAACTGGAGGCGGTGATGGCACACGAGATGAGTCACGTGCGTAACTATGATATTCGTGTCAGTATGATTGCTTTCGGTTTGGTGAGCGCCATTGGACTATTGGCGGACTTGGCGCTGCGCATGATGTTCTTTGGTGGCGATGATGACCGTGACGTTCACCCGGCGGTGTATGTATTGGGTTTGGTAGTAGTCATTCTGGCACCAATTTTGGCGACCATCACGCAGCTAGCAGTCAGTCGGCAGCGAGAATATTTGGCCGACGCTTCTGGTGCGTTGCTGACTCGAGACTCAGAAGGGCTGGCGAGCGCACTGGGCAAATTGCAAGAATATGGCCGGCCCATGGAGCGCCAAAGCACATCGACAGCCAATTTATTTATGAATAATCCGCTGCGCCCCGGCTTTTTCTCAAAATTATTTAGCACCCATCCACCGTTGGAGGATCGTATTGCGCGTTTGCGAAACAATGCGACAAAAATGTAAGGATGCCTGATGATGAATGAGCAACGTACATCTGTCTCCAAAAAGAAAGTAACAACCAGTCGCTCACGAGCAAACCAAAAACTTGCCTCTGGTTATTATTTGCGGTGCAAGAATCATTGCAAAAAGATTTGGCAGCAGCTGAAAACTTGGAGGGCTCATTTTTTGAAGCGTCGACCGCATCGTAGTTTTCGCCTGACGCGACGTAGGGACTATGTCAGGTCATTGCACGTTCCGGGCTATTGGTCGTTAACTACCCAGGCGGTCAAAATGATTTGGTCAAACAAGCGTCTGTTTTTTGGCCTGGCGCTGGTGTACGCGCTGATAGTGTTTGTGCTCGCGGGACTGATGGACCAGGAGACTTACAAAAAGATTAAGGCCTTGGCTGAAGGTACAGTCGAACAGGGAGCGGTGAGTGATTTGTTTGCGACGTTCTCGATTTTCGGCGGTGTGGTGTACGGTCAATTGACCAATCAGCCAAACAACGCCCTGCAGCAAATATTGGGTGTGTTGGCGCTGATCATGGTCTGGCTGACTACCATTTGGTTGTTGCGAGCAGTCAGCTCTGGCAATTCGCCAAACATTCGTGATGGTCTGTACCGAGCAGGGGCGCCGCTGGTCGCGTTCATTGTGTTATTATTCATCGTCCTGTGTCAAATATTGCCAGCTGCTGGCGGCGTCATTCTCTATACGACGCTGCAAACAGCCGATGTCTTAAGCCAGACACCGCTGTTGATGATCGCTGCAGCAATCACGGGGCTGCTGGGAGTGCTATCGCTGTATTGGCTCACCTCCACAGCTTTTGCCATGATCATTGTTACGCTGCCAGGCACCTACCCAATGCGGGCTGTACGTATGGCTGGCGACATCGTGGTTGGTCGTCGTATCCGCATTTTGTTACGGATGTTGTGGCTGGCTATCATGCTAACGTTGCTTTGGGTAGTTATTCTCATCCCGACCATCAAGCTGGACGCCTTTGTGACGGGTTGGATTGACCAAACGGCTTCATTCCCATTGGTGCCAATCATGGTGCTGCTGGTTGCTTCATTTTCTGTCGTATTTTCAGCTACCTATACCTACTTATTCTACCGAAAGGTCGTCGCCGATGACAGTGCGCCAGCTTGATAGGCAGGCGGCCGAGCAACGAATTGTCAAACTGCGAGATCTGATCAATGATTATCGCTATCACTATCACGTGCTCGACGAATCGATCATGAGTGAGGCGGCGGCTGATAGCCTGAAACATGAATTGTCGCAATTGGAAGAGCAGTTTCCTGAACTCATCACGCCAGATAGTCCAACCCAGCGGGTGGCGGGAAAAGCGCTCAGTAAATTCGCCAAGGTTCAGCATCAGACGCGAATGATTTCGCTGCAGGATGTGTTTGACCGGGCAGAGGTTGCAGCGTGGATACAGCGCATGAAAAAGGTGCGCCAAGACATCACTGAAGAATTTTTGTGTGATATCAAGATGGATGGCCTGGCCTGCGCGCTGATTTATGAAGACGGTGTGCTGACACAGGCCGTGACGCGGGGCGACGGATTAGTTGGTGAAGATGTGACTATGAATGTACGGACGATTCAGAACGTACCGCTGACCCTGCGTGCCAATCAGCGATTTGCTCATTTTTTGCGTGGTCGAACGGAAATTCGCGGTGAAATCGTGATGCACAAAGAGGACTTTGCAGCATTAAATCAGCGTCGGCGAGCGGCTGGTAAGCCAGAATTTGCCAATCCGCGTAACCTAGCCGCAGGGACAATTCGTCAGCTTGATCCAAAATTGGTGGCAGAGCGTCCGCTCCATTTCGTTGGCTATGACATCATTCGCGATGACCTCGAGGATACGCCGACAATTGCCTTTGGCTATCAGATGATGAATGAGCTGGGTATTACCACCAGTCGGCAGACGCAAATCGTCTATAGCTTGGATGAGGTGATGAGCTATGTCGATCATCTTGATGAGGTGCGTCAGTCGCTCCAGTTTAATACCGACGGAGCAGTCATCAAACTCAACGACCGGCGACAGTTTGCCGAGCTGGGCATCGTTGGCAAGACACCGCGAGCGGCAGTGGCGTATAAATTTGCCGCCGAAGAAGCCACGACCATCGTCCGCGATATCGTCATTTCCATCGGTCGGACGGGTGCGGCCACGCCAGTAGCGGTGTTTGACCCCGTAGTGGTGGCCGGTACGACAGTGCAGCACGCTAGTCTACATAACGCCGACGAGATTGCCCGGCTGGATGTGCGCCGCGGTGACACGGTGGTGATTTTCAAGGCGGGCGATATCATCCCGCAGGTGCAAACTGTGCTAAAAGAATTGCGACCAGCGGGCACCAAACCAACTGACTATCCAGCGGAATTGGCGCGTCAATATCCAGAGTTAGAATTTGTACGGCCAGAGGGTGAGGCAGTCTACCGCGTTAAAGGTTTGAGTGGCCCGCTGATTTTGAAGCGAGCCCTGGCGCACTTTGCCTCCAAAGGCGCGCTGGACATCGACACATTGGGCGAGAAAAATGTCGAGGCACTGGTCGAGGCTAAGTTGGTTAATGATTTGGCGGATATTTACCGGTTGACGAAAGATGATTTGCTGCAGTTGGAGCGCTTTGCTGAGATTTCTGCGCAAAAGCTCATTGATGCCATTACCGCTAAAAGACAGCCAGCGTTGGAGCGATTTTTGTTCGGCCTTGGCATTCGTCATGTCGGCGCCCAGACAGCGATTGACCTTGCAAATCACTTTGAAAGTGTTGAGAAACTCAGCCAAGCGACTATTGGTGAGCTACGCGAAGTAGATGGCGTGGGCGAAATTGTTGCCGAGTCGATCGTGGCATGGTTTGCTGATGAGGATAATGTATGGCTGCTTAAAAAATTTGCCGACCTTGGCGTGACGCCACAATTTACTAAAAAATCCGGCAGTCTAACTGGCCAAAGTTTCGTCATTACTGGCACCCTGCAGTCAATGGGGCGTGACGCCGCCGCAGAAAAAATCCGTAATCTCGGCGGCACTTTCCAAACCGCTGTTGCAAAAGATACAACATATTTGGTAGCGGGCGGTAAAGTTGGCGCCAGTAAATTGAAAAAAGCCGAACAATACGGCACCAAAATCATTGACGAGCAAGCATTATTGGAGCTTATACGATAACGGAGGTATAACCATGACACAGCAATCACATCGCGCCCTCGCCATCAAACCCGCCGACACGGTTGTGTTTACTGCCATGTCGAAAAAGTATTTTTACATGAGATTGTTCGTCACGAAATTTGTGCTTGAGCAAGGCGTTGTGCCGATCAATCCGTTTACCAGTTTTGACTACTTTTTGCTTGACGCGGTAGAGCGTGACACGGTGCGGCGCGCTAATAATACGCTGGTGGCGCGTGCTGATGAGCTGTGGGTATTTGGCGACATCGCTGATGGTGTGCGGGCGGAAATAGTTCAAGCCTGGCAGCAGCAGAAAACCGTTCGATTTTTTGCATTTCGTAACGACAAGCATATTCAGGAAATTACGATTGATGAGGTGGTGTACGAAGACGGCGTTGAAACAGTAACCCAACGGAGGTAATGAGATGGTCCGATTTTACTTACAAAAACTAGTGCGTGATAGAGTGGTGCCAAATTGTTTGGATGACCCAGAAGTGCTGCATACGGAATACCGTGAATTGGACAGCCAGGAATTTCGCCGCGAGTTAGTGCGTAAAATTCACGAGGAAACGGAGGAAATACCACTCGGTGACGATCAGCAGGATGAGGCGCTCAAGGAGCTAGCCGATTTGCAAGAAGTTGTTGATGCGCTGCGCCAAGATTTTGGCTTTTCTATAGAGCAAGTCCAAGAGGAAATGGCGCGCAAAAAGCAGAAAAAGGGCGGCTTTGATAATCGGCATTATATTGAATATAACGACCTGGTTGATGATAGTAAATGGGTAGAAATTTTCCGTGCCCAGCCAGAGAAGTATCGTGAGGAAACAGTAGATAGTGAAGGACAGGAGCTTGGCGACTAGTCCGCTAACTGGGTAAATAATATGCAAGTTCACGTTGCCATCCCACACTATAACGCTCCTCGGGCTTTGAGAAATCTTTTGGTGCAGCTAACAGAACAGGAGTTTGATAGTATCACGGTGCTTGATGATCACTCTACTGACCAGCAAGTACTGCAAGACGTCGCTCGTGAGTTTCCGGCAGTCAATTTTATCTTTGGTGAGAAAAATATTGGTGCGGGCGCGAATCGTAATCGTTTCTTGGACTTACATAAAACAGGCATTGTATGGTTTATCGATTGTGACATGCGCGTTGAGACAGAGAATGTTGCTGATATATTGCGTCAAAAGTTTGCTGGCGAAAATCATATTATGCTTGGTAGTACCATCCTCTACGCAAACGGTCAGCCGATGGCCTGGAATTATGGTCATGAAATGCACCCGCAGCACGACTGGCAATTTACGCGGGCAACTCAGGCAGACGACCGCCAAATGTTGCAACAGCAAGGCTGGGATTATCCATGGATTTGGGGCGAGCGGGTTGCAACGGATCGTCAAGTTGACTGGGTTGCCGAGGGAAGTTTTGCACTGCTGATTGATGATTTTATACAGGTTGGCGGCTATGACGCAGTGTTTCGTTATCACGAAGGGCAAGACTTGGCGCATCGGCTACGTGAGGCGGGTGTGAAGATTATGGTGACTGGAGATATCGTCTGTACGCATCTGGATATTGACGTTCGCGGCAAGGCCCGCCATCGGGAGATTGAGCAGTCCGCCAAGCTGTTCTACCGAAAGCACCACATCAAGACCGACCAAGACTAGTGTATAATGCACTATATGGATAAATTCAGAACACCGAAGCTCTACTGTTTTTCGCCGCCTGTGATGCTGGCAACCTTGGCTATTGAGATCATTTTAGCAATTCATACAGTGTGGCGTTACAAGCTAACTCCCGTGACGAGGATCGTCGTGGCGCTGCTCGTTTGTCTAGCGCTGTTTCAGTGGGCCGAATACAACGTTTGTGAAGGCACGGTGCTGTTTGATAGCGTGGGCTGGGCGAAGCTTGGCTACGTGGCGATCACCATGTTGCCGCCTCTTGGCATTCATCTGGTCTATCAAATTTCTGCCGACAAACGACGTTGGATTCCAGTGCTGGGGTATACCTTAGCGGTCGTGTTCATTAGCTATTTTTTGCTAGCCGTAAACGGTGTTAGCGCTGGCGTTTGCTTGGGAAACTATGTCATTTTTGAAAATCAGCCAGGCATCAGTGAATGGTATGGGCTATACTACTACGGCTTGTTGTTCGTGGCGATTGCCTACGCCTACACCCGTGGCAAAAACGCCAAAAAACACATTCGCCGCTCATTGTGGTCATTGATCATCGGCTACGTGCTGTTCATTGCGCCAACGACATTTGTCAATATCATTGATCCATCAACTATCACTGGCATCCCGTCGATTATGTGCGGTTTTGCGGTACTGATGGCAGTAGCTCTTGCCGGAAAAGTCTTGCCAGAATACACAAAGCAAAAATAGTGCTTGTGTTTTTGTGACAATTGGTGCATAATCACAAGTGAGCTGGTACGCATAGGGGCATCTCCTATGCTTGCCAATTGAAAGACAAACACATTTTCAACATGCCCCGGGTGGGCGCGTAGCAGCTCCGCTTTGCTATTTCGGCGACTTGCATTGGTTTCGGCAAGTCGCTTATGGTATGATAACTATATGTTTCGACGATCATTTGAAAAGAAAATTCCATTGTTAGTGCGTGAGTTTTTTGCTTCGCATGCGGACGTCAAATTGATAGCGGTGACGGGCAGCACCGGTAAAACGAGCGCCAAGATTGCTATCGGTACGGTTTTGTCACAGCGCTATGCCATTGCCATGCCACAGCTAGAACCAAAATCTCACATGCAGACCTTGCTACAGATCATGGGGGTGCGCTATCCTGAAGGTCCTGAAAAAAAATGGGGGTTCTTTGCGCGTCGCAACATGTATCGCGCTGTCAAAAAGCGGGCCCGCGCTGAACATCCAGAAGCGCAAGTGATCGTCCAGGAATTTAGCCCGCAAACCATCGGTTTTCATGATTGGTTTAAGTCGGTCATTTTGCCAGACATTGCCGTCATCACTTCTGTCACCACAGGGCGCATGCGTGTCGAGCATAGCATAGAAGAAGTCGCCCAGGAAATGATCACGCTGGGTAATAATTCTCGGATGGCGTTGATCAATCGCGATGACATCGAAGGTCGGTTTGCGGCGTTTGTGACGAATCCTAATATAACCACCTATGGCACCAGTGGGGTTGCAGAATACTATTTTGATGAACATGATTTTTCGCTCACTGAAGGGCATTTTGGTGCTATGGTGTCGCCAGAGTATCCAGAGGGTATTCAAACACAACTGAAGCTATTGGGCGAACACAACCTCAGGCCAGCAGTGGCTGCCATGGCTGTGGCTGTCAAGTTAGGTATGGATGTTGGCTCAATTCAGCGAGGCTTGGAGGCGCTGCGCCCAATTCCAGGGCGAATGCAGTTGTTACGTGGTGCTGATGGTACTATGCTTCTGGACGACAGTTACAGTGCATCACCGTCGACTACGACTGCGGCCATTCAGACATTGTATAGTTTGAGTTCGCCTCAGAAGATCGCCGTTTTGGGTAATATCAACGGTCTGAGAGAGTCGATGCCACAAGAAATGTCTAAACTAGGCTATCTGTGTAATCCCAATGAACTTGACTGGGTAGTGACAGTTGGAGAAATGGCCAACCAGTATTTGGCGCCATCGGCTCGTCAGCGTGGCTGCCAGGTAAAAGAATGCAAAGACGCCATCGAAGCTGGTAGTTTTGTGCGCGACAAACTGAAAAAAGACGGTATTGCGCTGTTCAAAGGTTCTTCGGGCGGTGTCTGGCTGGAGGAAGCCATCAAAATTAACCTCCATACAGCGGTTGATGAAAACAAATTAGTTCGTCAAACGCCAGAGTGGATAGCTAGGAAGAACGCATTTTTCTCTCGTTTTAGTGATTAGCTGATATAATATGTAACATAGTAGTAATTTGGAGGGTATATGAGCATACAGCAGCCAACAACAGCACCGGCTGAGTCAACGCCGCCGGCTGAACAGCCGCCTATCATGGGCGCGATCAACAAACCGAAAAAGAAAAACCGCAAAAAGTTGATTATTAGTTTGGTTGTGGGGTCGTTAGTTACCATCGGCTTGATTGCAGGACTGTTGTGGTATCTGTTGGTATTTAATAACCCACAGCGCGCGCTGGAAGCGTCAATTGTTAACGCGATCATGTCGAAGAACTCTGTCACTGAAGGACGGCTGACTTTTGAAGGCAAGGGTAATCAAAAAGTCACCATCAAGCTCAAATCATCAGACGCAGAGAAGAGTCAAGAGCTGCAAGCTGATATAACAGTTAACGCCGGTGGTTCTGACAAGTCAATCCAGTTCTCTCTGCCAAAAGTGAACGTGCGAAACACCGAAGATGCACTGTATATTAAGCTGGAGAATGTTCGTAGCTCAATTGAGACAGCGATAGATCGTTACATGGAAAGCGTTTCCTCGCCAGGTGGTGCGATTTCTAGCCGATCTCAGACAAAATCACTCAAAGAAACGATGCTGAAGCAATTCGAGACACTCATCAATGAGATCGACGGCCACTGGATCAAGATCTCTTCAGACGACCTAGAGCAGTCAGAAGAAGCAAAATGTGTGATGAATGCAGTTCGCCGCGCTAAGGATGATGCTGCTGTTCGCGAAGAAATCGCTCAAGTATACCGCGACAATAATTTCCTACAAATCAAAAAAGACTTGGGTACAAAAGATGGCCTGCGTGGATTTGAAATTGACCTGAGCGACGCTACTCTTGAGAAGCGTAAGAATTTTGCCAAGGCGTTGAGCGAAACAACATACGCCAAGAAGATTAAAGAATGTGGCGGCAGTAGCTCGAAAGCACTCGACACAGATGCACTTGATTTCAAGAAGGTAGATGTTTCTCTAAAACTGTGGATCGACAACTCAAAGAGACAAGTTCGCCGCGTAGAATTTGAGGGTTCATCTGAGGGTAATAAGGTCTCTCTCGAGACAGGCGTCATGTATGGCGATGCCAAGAAGGTTGAAGCACCATCTGACGCAAAAGACTTGAAAGATGTGATGAAAAAGCTCCAGTCAAGCCCACTGTCTAGCTTTGTTCCAAAAACTAGTACTTCGACAAACTCAGCCAGTGACGCCGACGAAGCGTAACTAGCCTTTCGTTGACGGTCAATCGCCTCACTCTCATGTGGGGCGATTTTTGTGCTATAATTACAGATATGAAACGCTACAATCCGACGGAAATTGAGAAAAAATGGCAAGATAAATGGGAGGCTGAT
>CAUSLL010000014.1:0-21243 GCA_963532835.1 uncultured Candidatus Saccharibacteria bacterium | reverse complement strand
TGGGTGCGCGTGTGGGTTGACGTCGAGACGGGTAAAACCGTGCCGATCACCGAGCCAAAGCCGGCGGGCGACAATTGGCATGAAGGCCGCCGCGAAACTGACACGTTGGACGGCTATGCTTGCTCCAGTTGGTATTTCCTGCGCTATCTTGACTCGCACAATGACGCCGAGGCTTGGGATCCAGCGCGCATTAGTCACTGGATGCCGGTTGATTATTACAATGGCGCCGACCATGCGGTAGCGCACCTGTTGTACAGTCGTTTTTGGATGCGATTTTTCTATAAACTGGGCTTGGTCCCGACGCCGGAGCCGTTCAAGCGGATGATGTATAACGCTTACATCATGGCGCCAGACGGTCAAAAAATGTCTAAGTCTAAGGGTAATGTTATCGATCCGATGGAAATCATGGACAGCGGTTACGGGGCTGATGCGCTGCGCGTCTATGAGATGTTTATCGCGCCATATGATATGGATGCACCTTGGGATCCGCGCGGAGTGCCGGGGACGTATCGGTTCCTCAATCGAGTGTGGAATGTGGTGCAGGAGTTTTTGGCGGCGCTATCCTCCTCCAGAGTACACTCTTCGCTCGAGTCTCCACAGGAGATTACTCGCGAGCGTTCGGCTGGAGCGTCCGCTACTCGCGAACCCTCCACAGCCTCTGTCGGAGGGGGCGACACCGCCACCCTTCTGCGCCTAACGCACTCAACCATCAAAAAAGTCACTCGCGACATTGAGGACGAAAAGTTCAATACGGCCGTAGCGGCGATGATGGAAATGGTCAATGGCCTATATAAGTTCAAAGAGCCACACGGCATGCAGGCGTCGGAAACGTGGCAGTTTACTCTGGAGAGCCTGCTACAGATTTTGGCGCCATTCGCGCCACACATCACCGAAGAGTTGTGGCAGGAATTGGGCCACACTGATACCATTCACGTCAATCACTGGCCAAAGTGGGACGAGAAATATCTGGTGAGCGATGTGATGACCATCATCGTCCAGGTTAACGGCAAGCTTCGATCAAAGCTGGAGCTGCCAGCCGACATCGACCAGCAGGGTATTGAAGAAGCAGCTTTAGCTGACGCCAATGTTCAAAAATTCACAAACAATAAACCACCTAAAAAGATGGTTTATGTTCCGGGTAAACTACTTAACGTTGTTATTTAGCTTTAGGTTTTGCGTCTGCAGGAAAGACTTCTTTCTTGCCATCGCCATTAGTGTCTTTCTCGACCATAGTAACAGTGAATTCTTTTGGAGGAATCTTGTATTTTAAATTGTCAAGGACTTCCTGACTAGCCTCTGTGACTACACCAATATTAAGGTTAATCTGGTTTGCAGACCACCCCTCTTGTTCGCCGACTTCTTCAGCGGCTCGCTGTGCCGCAGAGTTAACCGAATCACCATCCTGTAAATCAACAGAGAAAGTTTTTTCCGGTCCTAGCAGTGATGGGTTTTCGTGTGCCGCGTTAACAAAATCAACGGCGCCTTGTTCTGCGACAGCAGCAGGGCTGTCTGATGCTTCGGCGCTAGACCTGCCTTCCCATGGATATAAGCCAAGGCCTAACCCAGTGACACCTATGGCTAGCATCCCCACAGTTTTTCTGAGCCTGTTCTCTATTTTTTCCTTTTTTGCAAAGCTTGTTTCTGGTGATCGTTCATTCTTCATGCTTGGTATAATAGCATAAGCAACATAAAAAGTCAAGTATATTGTAGAATATCTCAGTCTATACTCTTGAGAAAAATCGTAAAAACCGTTATAATAAAGCCCAAGTGTTAATATAAACTGATAAAGGAGAGATTATGGCACAACCTAAAAAACAGAGCAGCCCGCGAAAAACTGGCCTGCGCCGCAGCCACTTGGTATTGAAATTAGCTCGCCGTGTAAACGGTTCTTCACCAGTTAAAGCCTGGACTACCAAGCGAGAAACTGGCAAAAAAACGAAATAGTAGTAATATAACCCGAACAGGAACGTTTTACGCATGGCTTCAAACCGTCATTTAGGACGAATCGTCGCTCTTCAGACATTGTATGAATATGAATTTCGCCGTGAGGTTGGAGACGATACAGTCGAATACAAAGACATTCTTGAGAGAAATCTTGATAAGTACAAGTCATCAGTCGATGATGTCGATTTTGTGGATAAGCTGGTGAGCGGCGTGATCTCGGTGCAGCAGGAACTGGATGAGCAGTTGCGTCCGTTGGCTCCCGAATGGCCAATTGAGCAGATTGCGCGGATTGACCGAGCAGTTTTGCGGTTAGCGCTGTATGAGCTCAATCACGCAAAAGACGCACCTCCAAAAGTGGTCATCAATGAAGCAGTCGAATTAGCCAAAGCGTTTGGTTCGGATAACTCAGGGAAATTTATAAACGGTGTGCTGGGTACGGCATATCGTTCCCTCCAAGAGGATGCCGATGACAAAGGACAATTTTAGCGGAATACGCAAATACTTTAGCGGACATAAAAAGCCGTCAATTCAGGAGATTGTGCGCGAGCCGACAGCTGGTGGCGTCGTGTTTCGCCGCAACAAAAAAGGCGAAGCCGAATTTTTGTTGTATCAAGACGCACGGGATCGCTGGACTATCCCAAAGGGACACATTGAGCCAGGTGAGACGGCGCAGGTCACCGCCAAGCGAGAGATCGGTGAAGAGACTGGCCTGAAAAAGATTGAAGTTTGTGGCTGGCTGGGCAAGGTCAATTTTCGCTACCGACGGATTGATAAATTGGTGCTGATGACGACACAGGTATATCTAGTCAAGGCACTTGATCCAAATGAAAAATTGCAAAAAGAAGCGTGGATGAATGGTCTCAAGTGGTTTTCATTTCACGAAGCTTTGGACGAAATTGAATATGAGGATATTGGCAAATTGATTTTGCTCGCCATGAAACGTATCAGACAGGAGAATTTGTAGATGAGTGGGATGAACACCGCGCCATATCAAGAGTTTGCGCGCGAGAAGCTGGGTTTTGAATTTACAAAGTTGGATCTTTTGATCACTGCGCTTACGCACCGCAGCTATGTCAATGAGCACCGAAAATCAGTTCACGAGCACAACGAGCGGCTGGAGTTTCTGGGCGATGCGGTTTTGGAGTTGGCGGTGACTGAATATCTGTTTGCTCATTTCTCTGAGCCAGAAGGTATTTTGACGGCGTGGCGGGCGGCGCTGGTGCGCACAGAGAGCATCGGTGATGCGGGTGATAAGTTGGGCTATGGTCCGCTCATTCGCATGTCAAAGGGCGAGAAGAACGGCTCAGATCGGGCACATTTGCAGATTTTGGCCAATGCGTTTGAGGCGGTCATCGGCGCGATATACCTGGAGCGTGGCTTTGATGACGCACGTGATTTTATCCATAAACACATCATCGTCAAACTAGATCACATTTTGGAAACTGGTAGCTGGCGCGATCCGAAGTCTCATTTGCAGGAGGTTTCGCAGCGGCTGGACGGGCAAACGCCGGTTTACAAAGTACTGAGCGAAGAAGGGCCTGATCACGACAAAGTTTTCAGGTTGGGTGTGTTTGTCGGTGACCGTTTGATGGGCCAGGGCAGTGGTCCTTCCAAACAAGTTGCCCAGCAAGCAGCGGCTCGGGCTGCGTTGGCAGAATATCGGCGGCTCAATGATGGACCAGAGAACGCTGCTTGAGCCTGATTCTGTTATTGCTCGTGCTAAAACGTTTATGATATACTAACTATACAGTTTAATTCCGAAGGAGGGGCAGAATGTCAACGATTGACCAGCAATTTGTGGAATACATCATTAAATCACTTGTAGAACATCCAGATGATGTTGTCGTTGAGCGGTTGATTGATGAAAAAGGTGTACTGTTGACGCTGACTGTCAACCCTGAGGACTTGGGTCGAGTGATTGGTAAGCGTGGTGGTACTGCACAAAGTGTTCGTACTTTGTTGCGAGCTTTGGGCACGAAAAATGACGCACGTTACAATTTGAAAATCGTCAACAACGATGGCTTTACTGGCGCGCAGAGTAGTGAAGGTAGTGCGTCTTCTAGTTCTGCTGTGGAAAAGCCAACAGAGGAAGCTGTGGAAAGTCAATCTTCCTACGCAGAAAATGCTCGAAAAGAGCTTGCAGAACTGGACGACCTTGATATATAATAAACGTAGTTCAAGCACAGACAACATGCGAGAACAGCTCTATGCGAGCAATGGGTAACCATTGAGAGCCTTATTTGTGCTAAAAAACCGCCCCGTGATGAGGCGGTTTTTTGGATATTGAGATGGCTTGTTCTAGCGTCGTGATCCAGGGATAAGGAGTTCACCACCATCCTCTATAGGACGGTCAGGCCTCACCCAAGAATTGCCATCTTGCGTGTACATTCCCTCGGGGAGCGCTTTCGTGTTTAGATCATATTGACCTGTTTTATCGTTAAAGGTAACCCAAAACGCCCCTGACATACCATCCCCTTCGGCATAAGTACCGGTGACTACACTATCAAGCTGAGGAATTGATGTTGCATCTCCCTTCTCGCTTTTAATCGGGACGACAACATCGTATGATTCTTTGGTCTCATGAAGTTCGTCGAGAAAGATTTTTGTATCATAGGGGTTCCCCTCGTCCTTGACGGTCTTTACCTGTGGGTCACCAACAGGCTCTGCGTCAGTTTGCCTACTGTCGGTGTATGGCATAAGGGCCTCAGGAACGTGGCAGGCAACGAGTACGGCATCTTTTCCTGAGCCATTTATATTATTAACATATTGTTCCACTGCAGGCTTGCTAGCTCCGTCAACACCTTCACTGCAGCGAACTCCAACTGATAATTCAACGAGGTATGATTCTTTTGGTGAACAGCCGCCAATACCAAGACTAGTACCAACGATGGCTAATCCTGCGGCAGGCTTAGCGACTTTATCGCGCAGAAAGCTAGATTTTGGTAATGTTTCCTTCATAACAAAAACTCCTTTAAATTGTTAGACATCATTTTACACTAAAATTAGTTTTTAGTCAAGTGTATGCTAAAATTTTAGAGATGAGAAAATTTCAAGTGATTACATTGTTCCCAGAAATGTTGACGGGCGTGTTTGGCAGTTCCATGATGTGGAAAGCACAGAAAGAAGGTTTGGTGAGCCTGGAGACGATTGATTTGCGTGAGTTTGGCCTGGGTCCGCGGCGGCAAGTTGATGACACGCCGTATGGTGGTGGTGACGGCATGCTGCTGATGATTGAGCCGCTATGGAAGGCGGTGACGCACGCCAAGAGCCAGGATCCAACTGCTAAAGTAGTCATCATGACACCACGTGGCACCAGATGGAAGCAGTCGCTGGCGCAAGATTTTTCCGAAAAAGAGCACGGCTATATATTCATCTGTGGACGATATGAGGGGTACGATGAGCGAATTATGGAGCTAGTAGATCTAGAGTTAAGCGTTGGGGATTATGTGTTGACTGGCGGCGAGCTACCAGCCATGACTATCATCGACTCTATCGTTCGGTTACTACCTGGGGTTTTGGGCGGTGAACAATCGGCAGCCATCGAGAGTTTTTCAGACGGCGAGACCTTGGAGTTTCCGCAGTACACACGTCCCGCTGAATTCAATGGCCTGCAGGTTCCAGAGGTTCTACTGAGTGGCAATCATGCCATGATCGCCGAGTGGCGCAAAAAGCACTCACAAAAAGCTGAATAATACTTAAACCAACGGAAAATACCGCTACATGAAAAGCAGCGGTATTTTGTTGTGGTGGATGGTCGTAGAGCGAAAGATACGTAATTTGTGGTGTTTATTTTTGTATAGTTCGCTTATGTTTATGGTACGTATATTTTTGTTTTTTTGCAAGTAATTTAGTGAAAAATACAACAAACTTGTGGTTATAGGGCTTGCGCATTATAATAAAGGCATGAAAAAGCTGTCAGTCAAACAAATGAAAAAAGAGATGAGAAACCTTGGCTTGGGCCGCTGGGCCGGCTTATTACTGGCCGTAACGTTGCTGCTGACGGTGCTGATGCAGTTATTTGCCTTTGAGAAGTTTCCAGGGTTATTGCAGATCGCTGGATTTACCGAAGCGACGGCAGTGGTGCTTGCTGTGGCGTTGGTATACACGGAAGTGCTGGCGCTACCTTGGTTGATCGGGTTACGGGCGAGAGCTTCTGTGTTACGGCTGAGCTTTTGCTGTCTGATCATAGCGCTGCAGCTGCTGACGGTTTTGGTGGTTTTTGCAGATATGCGCGGTATTTCCATACTGTTCAGTATATTATCTCGAGAATCGAGTATGATTGACTTTGTGTGGCTGGGGCTGTTATGGGTACTGTTTGGCATTGCCATCAAAATGTCAAAAAAATAAATACATCGCGCTAACGATGTATCGTGAAAATCAATGTGGCTGGCGCTACAGAGCTTAATTCGCAACCCCGAAAGGCGTACTAATTTATTCGAGCAATTTAATGCCGACCTTACTAAATTAATTATCAATAACAGTAATTTAGTTCAACAGCCTACTGGTCGCTAGCAAAAAGACTAAATGTGTCATCAGCGACGAAAGGTGTGTACTCAGTCTTAAGAGAGTTCGCATATATCTCGCTATACTTTTCCTTAGTCTCATTACTCAATGATTCCCAATAGTTAGGCTCGGCTGCAAAGTTTTCCGTATAGGAGGTAAGTAGGTTTGACAGGATTACTTTCTTCTTGCTATTGTCTAGACTATCGAGAGTTTTAAGAAAACCGTAGGAACTCTTATCTCTCCGAAAGTATGAGATTAGACCATACGTCTTGCCGTTTTGTGGAAATATTGTCAAGAAACAGGGTTTCATCCGCGTTCCGTACCCAGCGGGGCTAACGTCGTTGATTAAGCTGCCATCATAAGCCAATTCCAAATTAAACGTAGAACTAACGGCAATCGGTAACTCTTCACCAATTTCTAAGACGGCCGTTTCAAGAACATTGTACTTACCTTTGTCAAACGTATCAATAAAAACACCCCTCGTGGTTTTCTGGTCTTCAAGACCCATAGCAAACCCCTGCTTGAAATCATCCATCATCGCTAGCCCAAAGTCATCCAGAGGAAACTCTTGCTCTTGATTATTCACTAGCCGTGTATCCGTGGCGTGCACCATAGCCTTTCGCGTAGTGAACTCTTTTGCAGCAGCACGGAAAGCAAAAAGGTACTCCTGCTCGACGTTACCAACTACATAGTCCTCGTTATCTATTGGGTGAAATATCTCATCGTGCTTACTGCAGAAACCCCTAAAGGTAGTGGCCGCTCCGCGCCCTGTTTCGACAAGGGAGCCCCAATCCGAGGTATTCCTATTAAAGTGCATAACGTGGCCATCTTTTGATAGTCTGAGGAGTAGTCGCTCGTTAGATATTGAATGAGCCCGTATCGTCGGCTCTTTACAGCCAATAAAATAGCAGCCTTTCGTTTTCGACAAGGACTTATTAACTAATTGTCTATGGGCACGAAATACTTTCGCCTCTTTGCTGTCATCCATTGACTTGATTGTACATCAAGGTGCGCCACAAGTCGACAGGGGTACTAGTCAACCGTAAGGCGTATAGGGTATTACTCTGGAGCAATATAAAGAAAATAATTCGAACACGCCGAAAAGTTATTTGAAGCCGCACAGACTGATGAAAAACGCCAAATTATAGGCTTAATACTTTCGAACCTCCAATGAGACGGCAAAAAGTTCACTTTTACACTAAAAGAGCCGTTTGCTTCTGTGCTTTCGCACGCAAACGGTTCTTTATGGCTGGGGATGAGGGATTCGAACCCCCGATCACGGGACCAGAACCCGCTGCCTTACCGCTTGGCCAATCCCCAATGCGTATTTGATTGTACTACAAAACATGGCGTGTTACAAGCTCTGGATGTGTAGGCTGGTGGATGATACAATGATTGCATGGAAGCGATTGTGAAACTAGTGGCAGACGGTTTGGTTATACCGGTAGTCTTGATTGGTGCGTACGCATTGCTGTGCAAAGTGCCGAACAACAAAAAATATCAGACATATGCCAGAGTGTTGATGGCGGGCTTGACAGCGTATGTCGTAGCCAAGACGGTGGGAACATTCTATCAACCAGAAAGCTTGCGTCCGTTTGAACTGATGGGTGTTGAGCCAGGCGCGGCTTATCTCAATAATCCTGGGTTTCCTTCAGACCATGCGTTGTTCACCATGGCGATCACCTTGGCGGTGTGGTTTGGTACGCGCGATAAGCTACTAGCGAGTGTTTGTTTAGTGTTGACGCTGCTGGTTGGAATTGGTCGGGTGTTGGCGCTAGTGCACACACCGCTTGATGTTGCCGGTGGTTTATTGATAGCGTGCATCGGTATCATCTGGTACAAACCATTGATAAAGCGTTAGCATAAATATATTCATAATCTACATTTGCTTTATTGGCAATTTTCATGTAATATTAGAATATTATGAAAATTCTCTCAACTATATTTAAAGAGGAAATATCAGATTACTTGTTTAATATGCGAGCAGCAGTGTTTGGTCGTTTGTTGCTAACTGCGGCAGCGGCGGGATTGTTGGTGTGGCTGGTGGCAACGGGAATTGACCGAGTTATTTTGGAGCCAATCGTATGTAAAGATGGTGCCAACCAGCTGCTGTGTGGCAACAGCACCATGATGGCAGGGCACATCGCCACAGTTATCATGGCTATCATGTTGGTACCAGTGTTGATATTGTTTGGTATCAAGCGTCCGCTGGTCGTGGTATTGGCAGCAACGATTGCCTTGTGGGGTGTCAATTTTTGGCAGGCGCACACTATTGTGGCGGCGTTGATCGCATCATTGACCTATATGGTGGTATACGCTAGCCTAACGTGGCTCAATAGGATTCGCGGCGACGGCGCAGCGATTTTGTTGATGATCATATTTGTGATTTTGGCGCGAGTTGTCTTGTCTCTGTAATCCCTGTACACTAAGAGTATGGAAATCATTATCATTATTCTCTTAGGTATTATCGTTATGGGTTTGGGCGCGACGCTGTTTGTGCTGCAGTCAAAACTAGGCGAGCTGAAGCAACAGTCATCGGTCGAGCTCATCAAAACTGATGTGGTGGAGCTGGGGCGAACTATCGCCAAGCTGAATGAATCAGTCAGCGATAAATTGGAGCGCAGCAATGCTCAAGTGCAAACTTCGGTCCAAAAGCAGCTGTCGGAAAGTGCCAAATTGGTAGCGGACGTAACACAGCGGCTGGCCAAGTTGGATGAAACAAACAAGCGGGTGGTCGACGTAGCGACTGACCTAAAAACTTTGCAGAACGTTCTGCAAAATCCGAAGCAGCGCGGCGTGTTCGGCGAGTTTTACTTAGAAAGTGTGCTGGACAATGTACTGCCAGCCAAGCAGTTCCAGATGCAATATCGCTTCAAGGATGGCGAGATTGTTGATGCGGTGATTTTTTTGGACAAGGGGCAGATTTTACCGGTGGACAGTAAGTTTAGCTTGGAAAATTATAACCGGATGATCAACGCCGAGACCAAAGCCGAGCGCGAGTTATGGCTGAATAAGGTGAAGGCTGACCTGAAGGGGCGCATCGACGAAACCAGCAAGTACATTCGGCCGCGTGAGAACACCATGGACTTTGCCTTCATGTTTATCCCAAGTGAGTCGCTATATTATGACCTGCTCATTAATAATGTTGGTACGGGCGGTTCGAGCCGCGATTTGATTGAATATGCCTTTCGTGACAAGCGGGTGATCATCGTCAGTCCGACCAGCTTTTTGGCGTACCTACAGACGGTGCTGCAGGGTCTGAGGAGCCTACAAATTGAAGAGCAGGCCAAGGATATCCAGGTGCGTGTCGGTCAGCTGGGCATGCATATCAAAAAGTTTGACGAGCTGATGACCAAGATGGGCAAGAGCCTCAGCACCACCGTCGGGCATTATAATAATTCATACAAGGAGCTGGGCAAGATTGATAAAGATGTGGTGCGTATCGCTGGTGGTGATCATCAAACGCAGCCAGAACTGATCGATCGGCCAGCGCAGGAAGATTGAATATAAAAAATATCCCGCCAAACCAGGCGGGATATCGTTATAGTAGAACTATGATTTACTCTTCTTCCTTGTTACGGTAATTGATGAGCAAGAACAAGTTACCACCCAGAGCTGCACCGATGAGTGTTGCGACAATTACTTCCAGGCTAAAGCGAGAGTAGTTCTTCTCGTTCTTAGCTGGGAATGGGCTATTGCTGCGCACTTGAGTGTCAGTCTTTTCTGTGACCGCCAAAGCAACAGCTGGGTTGAGTGTTGCGCCTGAGATGTAAATTTCTCGTGGGTATGGACGCTCGCTGTTTTCTGATTGTGCTGTAACTTGGTTATCTTGGATCTTGGCTATGACTGATGCACGGACAAATGACGTGATTGAGCCTGATACGACCAAACCGATCATCAATGCCAGACCAATACCAACAGCTTTGCCAGTCGTGCTGATTTCTTTGCGGTTCAATGCTGCGGCGACGCCAAACATGAAGACAGCAACACCGATCAGTTCAACGGCAAAGACGCTCCATGAGAATGCAGTGAATTGGTTAAAGCTGAGCGCAAAACCGTTGTTGGTGATTGAGCCGATTAGTACGACTGCTGCCATGGCACCGAGGAATTGTGCACCCCAGTAGAATGGTACCAAAGCGGTTTTTAGTTTGCGCATTGACCACAAACCAAAGGTGACGGCTGGGTTGACGTGTGCGCCAGAAATACCGCCGATAGCAGTAACGATGAGCATCAATGCAAAACCAACGTACATTGATGACAGGACGTCCGATGCGAACAGTGCGGTCAGCGTCAAGATGAACGTACCGATGATTTCCGCGATGACGATGTTGATTAAGTTGCTTGGTAATGTAGAACCCAACTTGGCGCGCTTGCTTTTGGCCGCAGCAGATTCGGTGACGACTCGTTTGACGGTCGTTTTGGTTTCGGTCTTAGCTGCAGCAGTTTTCTTTGCCGTAGCTTTAACCGGGGCTTTCTTTGAAGTTTTCTTCGTAGCCATATTCCCTCCTTAAAGTAGTATCACGACTATTATAGCATAATTTGCTATACTGTAGTTATGGGATTATTTGTAAGTCAGAACGATCAGCGCAGCAAACTACAAGAACGCATTGCGGCGGAACTACGCGAAAAGGCGAAAGCGTCGAGCTTGCAGGAGAAAGCTAGCTTGGACGGCGTGGAAGATGTGAAATATCTGGAAGGCACAAAACAGACGACAACGTTGGCGTGGGCGTGGGTTTTGATTGTGATCATGGCGGCAGGAGTTGTCGGTATGTTTTTAATGCAAGGACGATGATATGGAAAAGTTAGATGAAGTTCGATCAGTATTATTATCACGTGTAGCCGAGGCGGCTGAACCACGCAGTGTTTTGCGGAGCACGGAGTTGCGGGAGTTGTATGGCGTCATCGCGACGTTACCAAGCGAAGAGCGCGGGTCATTTGGTAAAAAAGTTAATGAGTTGAAACAGGAATTGGAGCGGGCGATTGCGGCTCGTGAGGCTGAGTTGTCGAAGGTTGACTTGCCGCCAATTGACGTGACAGCGCCGATGGACGTTAATACGCCGCAGCCTGATTTACTGCCCAGCGAGCAGGGTACGATTCATCCATTGATGCGCGAAATTGACCGCATTTCCGATATTTTCAATCGCATGGGTTTTGTGACCGAAGAGTCGCGTGAGATTGACGACCAATTCCACATGTTTGAGAGTCTAAATTTCCCGAAGGGTCACCCGGCGCGTGATGATTATGATACCTTCATGACCGAGGAAACTGATGCCAATGGCGACCGTTTGATCGCGCCGGCGCACACCTCGACCATGCAAAATCGCGTACTGAAAAAATATCACGGTAACCTAGAAAACAGTGAGGCAATTGCCGCCATCGTGCCAGACCGAGTATTTCGCAACGAAGATTTGGACGCGCGGCATGAGCACACGTTCTACCAAGTCGAAGGTGTATATGTCGCCAAGGGCGTCAACGTCGGCAATCTCATCGCGACGCTGCAAGAATTTTTGCAGGAATATTACGGTAAGAAACTTGATGTGCGCGTCAATCCATTTTATTTCCCGTTCACCGAACCGAGCTTTGAATTTGCGCTAAGCTGTCCGTTCTGTGAGGGCAAAAATCCGAATTGCAAAGTTTGTTCAGGCGAAGGCTGGATCGAACTGTTAGGTTGCGGCATGATTCATCCGAATGTACTGAAGGCCGCTGACATCGATCCGAATAAATACACCGGCTTTGCCTTTGGTTGCGGTATCGACCGTTTGGTGATGATGAAATACGGCATCGAGGACGTGCGGCATTTTGAGAGTGGCAAGCTGGACTTTTTGGAGCAGTTTTAAGGAGCTATTGCGCATACGATAATAGTAGTATCTCAAAAACTTGTGATAAAAGAAGCAGTTCTGTATACCGATAGAGAAATTGTTGCAGCGAGAGAGATCGCTAAAAAGATAGGAGGAAGTAAATGGATACACAACAATTTGACGCACTTATTATTGGTTTTGGCAAAGCCGGCAAGACATTGGCGGTGACGCTGGCAAATGCGGGCAAAAAGGTAGCGCTGGTGGAGCGGTCACCAAAGATGTATGGCGGCACCTGTATTAATATTGCTTGTATTCCTACTAAGGTGCTGGTCAGTGCGGCCGAACATCATCAAAGTTTTGATGAGGCGATGGCACATAAGACAACGGTAGTGACGCGGTTGAATGAGAAGAACTATCACATGCTGGCGGATCGTGAAACGGTGAGTGTCATTGAGGGTGAGGCATCGTTCGTAGATGATCACACTGTGAAGGTTGTAGCGGGTGACGACGAGTTAGTAGTGAGTGCACCGCAGATTTTTATTAACACCGGTGCGGAATCAATCATCCCAGATATTCCAGGTGTTAATAAGCCGTTTGTATATACCAGTACTGAATTACTGGATAAAATGACGCAGCCGAAACAGCTAGCTATCATTGGTGGCGGTTATATTGGGTTAGAATTTGCTTCAACTTATACCAAACTTGGTACAAAAGTAACAGTATTTGAGAGGGGTGATGCTCTGCTTGTACGTGAAGATCCAGCAATTGCTCGGGCTACTACTGAAGCATTGCAGACACAGGGTATCGAGATTGTGTTTAGTGTGAATGTGACAGCGATTGAGGGTGAGTCTACTGCAACGATTCGCACAGCAAATCATGATGATTACGCTGGTTATGATGCGGTTCTGATGGCTACGGGCCGTCGCCCGGCGACGATGAGCTTGAATTTACCAGCTGCTGGTGTAGCGACGGATGAGCGCGGGGCAATTGTGGTTGATGAAACACTTCGCACTAGTCGGTCGCATATTTGGGCAATGGGCGATGTAACGGGCGGGCCACAATTTACCTATGCGTCGCTGGATGATTTTCGGATTGTGAGAAGTCAGCTGCTGGGTGATGGTCTGTACACTCGCGCCAAACAAAAAACCTTGCCGTACGCGGTATTTATGCAAACGCCGCTAGGTCGGGTGGGTATGACAGAGGCTGAGGCGCGTGCGACGGGGCGCGAAATTATTGTAAAAGAGCTGCCTGCTATGGCGATTCCACGCCTGCATGTTGATAATGCTACAACAGGCTTGCTGCGTGCGGTGATTGATGCAAACACTGAACAAATTTTGGGTGCTAGTTTATTGTGTCATAACTCACCAGAAGTCATTAATATTATCAAAACTGTAATGGATAATGACCTGCCATATACTGTACTACGTGACCAAATATTCACTCATCCAACGGTGAGTGAGGCATTGAACGATTTATTTGCATAAAGGAGGAGTATGAATCACACAATTTTCGACAAGGCAGTCTGGACTATGGAGAGCGTGTGGATAAGCACATGACGGAGGTGATACGGCGCATACCAAAAGTGGTGCTACACGACCATCTGGATGGCGGCTTGCGCCCAACGACCATCATTGAGCTTGCCGAAGCAGCTGGCTATGATAATTTACCGACGCATAATCCCGATGCACTCAAACGATGGTTTTTTGATGCTGCTAATGCTGGGTCATTGCCACAATACATTTCCACATTTGAGCATACCGTTGGCGTGATGCAGACGACCGCTGCACTCGGTCGAGTAGCGCGTGAAGCAGTTATTGATCTGGCGGAAGATAACGTTATATATGCTGAGCTACGCTTTGCGCCAGAATTACACCAACGACAAGGACTTCATTTGCAGGCAATTGTTGATGCTGTGGCTGATGGATGTCGCCAGGGAGAGAAGCTTGCTCATCAGCAAGGTAAGGAAATTCATGCGCGGCTTTTGTTGTGCGCCATGCGTGATGGAAACCGTAGCGAAGAAATTGCTCGACTGGTGGTTGATAATTATGGCACCAATTCGACAGTTGTAGGGTTTGATATCGCTGGTCCAGAAGCTGGCTATCCGCCAGAAATCCACGCCGCTGCGTTTAGTATATTGCGCGAAAATTCTATACCATTTACGATTCATGCTGGCGAGGCTGATGGTGTACAATCCGTCAAAAGTGCGGTGTCGCAAGGAGCAAAACGGCTGGGGCATGGTGTGCGTATCATTGAAGATGTGGCGAACGATGGAACGCTTGGCGCGGTTGCACGGTCTGTTCGCAACGGACGCGTTGTGCTTGAATGTTGCCCAAGGTCAAATGTGCAGACTGGTGCTGTCGCTAAACTATCAGAACATCCACTGCTGCAACTGGAGAAGTTAGGGTTTTCCTGTACTGTCAATCCAGACAATCGGCTGGTGTCTGGTACGTCGATGAGTGGAGAAATGGGCATTTTGGTGAGAGAATTTGACTACACGCTTCAACAACTACGCAAATTAACAGTGACAGCCATGCAGGCTGCGTTTATCGATGAAGCACGGAAGCGGGATATCACAGAGAGGCTGATTATACCTGGATATGAGAATGGTATAATGGGTATATGAATCACACAATTTTCGACGACATCGTATCAGGCAACATGAAATCTTGGAAGGTCTGGGAAGACGAGAAGTTTTTGGCATTTTTGACGCCGTTTCCAAACACGCCAGGTTTTACTGTGGTGATACCAAAACATAATCCAGGTGATTATGTATTTTCTTTGGATGATGAATTGTATGCTGAGATGATGCTGGCTGTGAAAAAGGTTGCTAATATTTTAGAGATAGCCTTTGATACACCGCGAGTAGCGTTGATTTTTGAGGGTACGGGCGTGGCGCATGTACATGCCAAGCTGGTGCCACTGCACGGCGATTTGGCGAAGGGAATTGGCTCGGCGGTATCGCACGGGCAGGCGTTTTATGCGGAATATCCGGGTTGGCTGACCACTGCTGATGGTCCAAAAATGGACGACGCTCAGCTGGACGAGATTCAGGCGCGGATTTTGGCGGCGCAGGAAGCAAAATAACGATCCGTTGATTGGAGCAAGGAGGTTTCATGGCAGTACGTGGTAAAGCGCTGGTGATAACAATAGCCGGTGTCGTGGTGGTGCTGGTCGCAGTGTCTGTTGCTTGGGTGTTCCTGTGCCCAAGTCGTAGTGCTGACCTGCAAAAGGCTCACATTCAGTGGCGTGATTATGACCAGTCGGTGAAGGACATTCAAAAGGTCATTGCTGATGATGCGGCTAATGGCGAGGTGCGTCCAGAATCTCGCCCAATTCTGAAAACTCACGGCAAGAAAACTGCGCGGGCGGTGATGATTCTTCATGGGGTTAGCGGCGAGCCGTCGGCGATGGCGGAGTTGGCGGATTGGTTCTATCAGGCGGGATACAATGTCTACGTGCCGCGAGCACCGCACCATGGCCTGAAAGATGGCAAGCAGCACGGCAAAGTTCGCGCCAGTGAATTGGTGAAGTTTATGAGTGATAGTGCTGGGTTGGTTAGTGGATTGGGTGATGAGCTGGGTGTGATTGGTCATTCGGGCGGTGGCACGTTGGCAACGTGGCTAGCACAATATGGTGATGGATTGTTCTCGCGGGTGTTGCTACTCTCACCATACTATGAGCCAGACGCTTCTCAGGTGCCAAAGTGGCAAGTGGCGTTGCTGCGTAATGTCTACGGCAATCATCTGCTGCCAGACCAGTTCTTTGACGGCGCGTTGTCGTACCGGGCGCTAGCAAACTATGTCATCATCAAGCAAAATTATCGCAGTGATTTGAAAGCTCAAGGGTTGAAGCACGTTGGTTTGATCATCGGTAGCGAGGACCGTCTGATTGACAGCACCATGGCGCGTGATATTGCAGAAAAGATGGCCAAAAACAGTGGCGCCACGTTTACAAATGAAACGACGCCAGCACACATGGGCGTTGGTCATGAATTGATATGGCCGGGAGATAAGTCTGTGAAGCAATACAAAAAAGAGCTGTACGACATGTACGTACGGGTGTACGAGCGGTGAACATCCTCCTTGTTGAAGACGAACCGGCAGTTCGCACTGGCACCGAGCAGTTCCTCCGCCAGCGCGGTTTTACGGTGGTGACAGCGACCAGTGGCGAGGAGGCGCTAAAGAAATTTACTCGGGCAGATGTGATTGTCCTGGATATTATGCTACCAGGGATGAGCGGCATTGAAGTATTGCACCAAATTCGCCAGACCAGCGACGTGCCGGTATTGATGTTGACAGCGCTGCATGATGAGCCGACGCAAATTGCGAGTTTTGATGAGCTAGCAGATGATTATATGAGTAAGCCGTTCTCGCTGGTAATTTTAGAGAAGCGGATCAAGGCGCTACTTCGCCGCCAGCAGTCTGTCAAAAAAACCTTGTGGCAGCGCGATCTAGCCTCGGTAGATTTTATGGCATATCAAGGGTTTTATAATGGCACTGACGCGCATCTCAAACCCAAGGAAGTGCAGCTACTCAAGCTACTGGTGGATAATCCAAACATGGTCTGGAGTCGGCAGGCCATCATTGACAAGTTGTGGCGCGACGACGAGGTACCGTTCGACCGAGTGATCGACGTTTACATCAAAAACTTACGCAAAAAATTGCACCTCGGCTGCATCATCACGGTGAAGGGAGTGGGCTACCGCTATGAAGAATCTTAAATTATTCCCCAAGACATTTTTGGTATCAATCGGCTTATTCGCGGCGTTGATCATCCTGGTGCATGCGCTGGTTTACACCTTGATGCCGCAATTTTATTTGCAGCAAAAAGAGCGCGAAGCGGCGGACAATCTCACGGCGCTCGTGGCTGAACTACGTGGTAAATCGACTGAGGAAATGCGTCGTCTCAGCCAAGAGTTCGCTCAGATGAAAAACGTCAATATCACGCTGACAATTGACGGGCGCGACCAGTATTTTCAAGGTTTTCAGTCGATCAATATTGTGACCGATAGCGGCAAATCGGTCGATACTAGCGTGGTAAAAATTGCTGACGGGCAAACGGTCGATCCGCGCTCGGTGATTTTGCGGCAGGGGAGTGTGGCGAATAGCCACGGCCAAACGATCGCCGTCAAGCTGCTGGCCGACGTAGCGCCCGTTACCCAGGCCAAACTCGCTACCTTGCACGTATTGCCTTATACGATGCTTGGCTCGCTACTGGTGGCGCTGCTGTTTTCTTACGTTTATAGCCGTTTTGTGACGCGGCCGATTCGCCAGATGGCGGCAGTGACGACGACCATGCAGCGACTGGAAAAGGACGCACATTATCCGGTAAATAGCAGTGATGAGATTGGCGTACTGGGGCGAAATATTAATGAGCTGTATCAAAATCTGTGGCAAACGATTCGTTCGCTGGAGCATGAAAATAAGCGGATCACCCAGTTGGAGAAAGAGAAAATCGCCTTCCTTCGCGCGGCCTCGCACGAGTTGAAAACGCCGTTGGCGGCCCTACGGATTATGCTTGAAAACATGCAACTAAATATCGGTGAGTATAAAAATCGCGATCAGTACCTGGCGGAATCGGTGGTGCAGGTTGACCGCTTGGCGGCGATGGTGAATGATGTCTTGCGCTCTGGGAGTGTGGCCGAGCAGGCTCTGCGTCAAGAAAAACGGCTGAGGATTGATAAGTTAATCGCCGAGGTGGTTGCCGACTACACACTGCTAGCAAAAACGCGCAGCATGACTTTCATGGTCAATACAGAGCCAACAACCATTCGTGCCAACCGCGACATGATGCGCCACGTCATCTCGAACCTGGTGTCAAATGCGGTACGCCACGGCGACGCCGGCAGCGTGATAACAATCACCTGTAGCCAGCATGAGCTGGCCATCGAAAACGCTTGCAAACCACTGACTAAACAACAACTCCAACGCGTCTTCGACCCGTTTTATCGGGGCAGTGCCACCACAAAGCAACATGCTGATAGCAGTGGCATCGGCCTCTACACCGTGAAAATGCTACTCGACGCCAAAGGTCTAGACTACGACTTCACGCCACACGGGCAGGGTATGCGGTTTGTGGTGAGGTTTGGTTAAAGTCCCATACAAATATCCCGATAAGGCCGCGTGACAACTTCTGCCGACTCGAGGCCGAGTTTGGCCTCAATCTCGCTAATCATCGCCAGTGCATCAGTCTCATCATCTGATAAAACTTCAACTTCTACGAACGTCCCAGCGTCTTTGATTTCGTCTATAGCCACCGTTGCCTGCGGAAAGTCTGGGGATTGGAATGATCGCCGGTATTTATTAACTTCAACGAGCTGCACCATACCGAGATTTGCCAGTAGCTGTTTGGCGGTCGCCGCGTCCCCGGGTTGAATTGGTAGGTTTGTCTCGGGCTTAATAATCACATCATTCTCTGTATGTGTTGCAGTCGTCGTCGCAGGCTTATATGTCACCTCGGCAAAACTATTGCGCTGGCGAATCCGCAAACATTCGACCGTCTGCATGAAATCGACATCGGGGCGAGAATAATACGTATCAATCTCGTGGAGATTACTCTGCAGCTCAAAACCAAGTTCTCGCAACTGCTTGATTAATTCTTTTGCGTCACCGGTTAATTGACGTTTGCGTTCGATTTCTAATAGTTTTTTGGTCATTTGGTGGCCTTTCTTATGGGTGTATAACTATTTGATAATACGTCATGAGAACAATATATTGATAAAACACTTGAAGCGCAGCTAATTCTTCCTGTAGCTCGCTGCCTCTATCTTTTAACAAAAGAAGCTCAAATAATACTAGCTACTTTCCACTTGGCGGGGGATTGCTTAATATAGATTCCAGATATCTATTATAATAGGCTCTGTTTACTTTTTGAATATTATGATTGCTTGTAGGCAGAACTCATCCTAGTAGTGATAAAATTATTGATAATGGAAAAATCAACATTGAAAATTGCAAAAAAGTTGGCTTGAGCGCTCATGATGTATCGTTCAAACTGCGGACTCATCATATCTATTCAACGAGAAAAGTAAAAAGAGCTGTGGTGGAACAAGACGGCGAATCGATCATCACTCATGAAGGGGAGGAAAATCTGAAATTCCCATTGATAACTGACGGACAATTGCAGACTGATATTTTGCATGTAATTGGCAAGGATGAGAAATGGCTGCTGAAAGAAATGAAAAAGCAGGGGCTGAAGGCGTATGGCGATGTGTTTTCGGGAGAATATGTGGACGGGAAGTTAATCCTGACAGTTTATTAGTAAACAGGAGACTTACAGTTAACGGCTATCTTGTCTAACCGCAGCTAAATAATACCGATAATAACTCTTTGGGTCTGAAACGAAAAAACTGTCATCCATGTCTTCGTTCGGACGAATTTCAATACTCTGGTCGTTAGCATAAGGCTTGATAATATGGGTGAACTCAAATTCATATTCTCCAGAAATTTGCTTGAGCTCCTCGCTCTGATAAAACGGGTCAGGATGGTCTGTCATTACCAACGCAAAATACTGCCCGTTATGAGTAAACAGATGAAACGCTGTATCAGGACAGAGCGGAACGAGAGACGCCAGCTGGCGAATATATGATGCATCGTCGAGAATTGGAAATGCTTCATTGATTATTTCTGGGAACAGGATGTTTGAATAATTGTTCATATGGCAATCTTGATTATAGCAAGAATAGTAGGCGGTTTCATGATCCGTCTGGACTGCATAGGATAGATTTAATCAGTAAGCGGACGATACTTATCACCAAACAAATTTCATCACCACCACTTTGTATACGGCAAAAGTACAGGGCAATATTCAAAATCGATGTTGATTCGGCTTGTAGCCTAAGTTGAGTGACTTTATAATAAAACGTATGAAAATCATCACCAAAAAATCCTACCCTGATTTATTCGAAAAAGTCCTAGCAGGTGAGAAGACATTTGATATGAGGGTGGCCGATTTTGACATCCAACCCGGCGACATTCTGGAGCAGATTGAGGTAAATTATGACGGAGCGCCGACCGGCCGCACAGTTCGTCACGTAGTCGGCGAAGTTTTACGCACGAAAGAAGTTGATTTTTGGAAACAAGAAGACATTGATCAATACGGCTATCAGGTGATGTCACTTACCGAGCGGGTTGATTAGTGTAATGGTAGATTATCCATTAAAGAAGCTTAAAGAGTAGGATGACGCAACGAGTAAGCCGAGTAAATAAAACTTTGCTATACTATACCCATGGAGCATGAACAAAAGATACCAAAAGTGTATGCTTTTATAGACAGTCAAAACCTCAATCTTGGCATACGGTCACAGGGCTGGGAGCTTGATTTTAAGAAATTCCGCCTCTATTTAAAGAATAAATACCATGTTGAAAAAGCTTATTTATTTATCGGTTTAGTACCGGGTAATGAGCAATTATACACAAGCTTGCTTGAGATGGGATATTTGCTCGTATTCAAGCCGACTGTCGAATACCGTGAGGATGGCAAGAAAACGTACAAGGGGAATGTTGACGCTGAGTTGGTACTATATGCATCCGCTAAATGTTTTAATGAGTATGACAAAGCAGTTATCGTCTCTGGTGACGGTGATTTTGGCTGCCTCGTAGAATACTTGCAACAAACTGATAAACTTTTAGCATTAATCTGTCCAAATAAACGATACTCCAGTCTGCTGAGAAAATACCGCGGGTATATCAATATTATCGGTAATACTCGAAATAAATTAGAATACAAAAAGGCCAGAAACAGCGTTCGGTCGAAACCTTAGGCTTGTCTGGCCATGGTGATGCTGTAATTATAACAAAAGTGTATACATTATGTCAACAAAGTGTATACAAATTTTGCTTGTTTTTTATGCTCAGCACTCTTTAATATACCCATTTCACATTCCCTTCACACACACTTGCTACACTGATATAGAACCAAGAAAGGAGATCTATGTCATTTATACAACGTGCCTGGTTGTATATCACCAGGAAAAAACTCAAAACGCTGATTTTGCTGG
>CAUSLL010000013.1:0-22514 GCA_963532835.1 uncultured Candidatus Saccharibacteria bacterium | reverse complement strand
GCAATATTTCGAATCTTGCTAGCGTCCTTCATAAAAATATGGTCTGATGTTAATCACAGACCTTCCTTTAGGGTTATTATAACACGTATGTCTGTGCTTCGTCTAATTGTTCAGGAGTAAATGTGACGGCACGCGTGATGCCATCTGGTCTTTCTTGCAGCTTAATTTTTGGTAGTTCTGGGTCATTCATTTTCTCTGTTATGCCGTTCATCACTACAAAAAGACCACAAGTAGCCAAATCTAGCTGCGTCTTACTTACGCGCAGTCCACGTGAAGGTCTACCGAATTCTGTGAGGTCTTCCCCGTAAACAGCAGGGATAGGGTGAAGTGGTGGATAGGCAAGGCCTACAACAAGAAACGGTTCATCTGGTAAGAACGGTGTTTTGTCAGGATTCCATGACTTCCGCTCTGTCTTTAAAGGTGGATGTAATGATAAGAATTTTTCATAGCTTGACTGATGATTGCCGCTTGGAGTAACTACCAAGTGAGCTGTTGTTTTCTTTAATGTTTGAGAAAATATCGCAAACCCAGCAGGGCGAGGATTTTCGCGCTTAACTTTGTCTGGCTCTAAGATGGTTGAAGTGAATGATAATGTTTCTTGCATGTATTCCTTGAATGGTTAAATTATAGTGCTATTTCTTTGGCTGCTTGGGCAATGGCGCGCCTGGACAGCTCCACGGTTCCCATGGTATTTCTGAACGGGCCCAGATCATACCGCTCATACAAGACGACGTGCAGGGCGCATAGCGCCAATCGTCGTGCTGGTTCAGCAACTGCCATGGTTTTTTCGGTGGTTTGCTTGAAGGGAATAATGCTCGGTAGTCTGTCAATGTTCTCGTCAAACACACCAAGTCCCAGCTCGGCGCTGTGATGCTGCTTTTCGTCGGGCATCGCTAATCGCTGTTCTGGTGTCAGATGGCGTAAATATGCAGCGTACAAATCCTCGTGCATTCCATCCGAACTGAGGACTAAATCTATGCCGCCTGGTTCACGAGCACCGGGGATCGCCAAGCCAATAGGTACTGTAGATGACTCGTGAGGAGGCACATCAAATACGCCCACATTTACCGTAACTTTCCTAAACACTCAAAATATAATACTACAATGATTAGAAAAAGTCAATACTCATGCATGGTATATAGTTAGTCTAGAGGTAGGCCTGTTCAACGATCTTATTGAAGCTGTAAGCAGGTGCCCCCTCCACGTAGATAGCAGGGCGTTTTGCTGCTTCTAACGAAAGAATATCGTCATTAGTGAGGGGTACTTCATTTGGTAATTGTCCAGTTATTCGTACTGTACGCATAACATCCCGCAGTACATAGCAGCCGATAGCTAAGACTTCTGGGACAATTTGCGCTTCTACACTGCGCGTATTAAGATGATCTTTGTCGTACCATGCACGAACAACCGAGTCGATCGACTGGGCGCTCACTCCTCTGGTTATGATATCAACAATTGTATTTTCTTTGCTTCCAGTGACGGATTTTTTGCTCCCGATGATTCGCTCAACGCTGTTTTGTGCCAAACGTAGATCTTTATGAAGCCCTTCTTTTCGTACGTCCATGGTATAGCGCACGGAGTCAGGACTAATAGCTACTTGTCCGATGATGCCAAGGATTACGGGAGATTGCTCAGGAAGCGTGGGCTCGGCAGCCTCTCTGTGGCGCACCTCAAACTCCACTGGAACAGGTTTTTTACGGAACCTGCCCCTTTCAACTGTCAGGGAAGAGGGTATGATTTTTTCGTCAATTATTGCAGGCATAATGGGTAAAATGGTGGGAAATACAGGGCTCGAACCTGTGACCTCACGAATGTGAATCGTGCGCTCTAGCCAACTGAGCTAATTTCCCATACTTATATATTATACACTATTATGATGCACCTGCCAAGTAGTGGTCACGAGCCTGTTGTTCGGTGAGGGCGGTCGTGTAGACAGAGCTGTACTGCATGCTGCCGGTAAAATATTTAGGTCCTTGATATTCGCTGCCGTCAGCGTTCTTCCAATACGTCAATTTACCGCAGCCAACTTTCCAGTAGCCGCCGTCTGGTACGTTTTCGCCGGCAGTCATAGATGCATTGGTGTCTACTTTAGCACCGTCAAGATACAATGCTGCACCATTTGGCGACATAGTAGCAACGACGTGATGCCAGCGACTATCAGCATAGTTTACGCCAGCTTGTGACGTGACAAGTTTGATGCCACCGCTATACGCACCGAATACGACTCGCCCATCTTTGTCAATATAGATATGGCGATCACTCTGTCCGCCGCCGTTGTAATCACCTTCATAGAGCGAGCTAAAGCCCATCAGTCGTCCATTGCTTTTCTTGGTAGTGCTAAACCACACCTCCAGGCTAAAGGTGTTCGGCGCAGGATTGACCTTCTGGTCTGCCGATGTTCCGTGAGTGAGGCAGGCATTCACTCCGTTAAATACTGAAATTCGGCGGTCGTCACGCACACAACCAGTGTTTGATACGCTGGCACGGCTAGGCGAGCCATCGCTTGGCGAAGGTTTGCCGTTGTTGCCGTTACCAGAGAGGTCCGTCACGACAGGATTAGCCGCATAGTCGCTATTGAGCGCCCAGGCAAAATACGGCTGAGGATTTGGACGGATCTGTGAACGGCTCCAGGTGGCCTCAGAGCACTTAAAGTAGGCGCGAGCTTGAACGTGGTTAGTGCTATTTTGTATGGTCGCGGTAAATCCTGCCAGGGAAGACAATTGTATGGTCAATAGTACCACTTCAAATAGAATAATAATGGCAAGTAACGCCATGTTACGATGTCGCTCATGGACGAGTTGTAGGCCGGTAATTTCTTCTTCTGGTGGCGGCAATTTTACCAGCAGTGCTATGAACAGCGGCAGTAGACACCATAGTAGCGCAAACATCACACCCGTCGGCCCGAGCGATGGTCGTGGTACGTAAATGTAATGCCCCTGTGTGTCGGTTTCGGTGGCCCGCACGATGGCGGTTTGACCAGTGTGGACGCGGTTGCCATCGTCATCACGAATGGGGAAAATACCCGTGTTGACAATGTGAAGTCGCACGTCATTTTTCTGGTGTGTAGCGATGCTGAGCATGTCAGCACGAAGCCATGGGTTGAGGATCAGCGTCGCCAAAATAACCACCAATGTCCCGCCAATGATGCGAACTGGCCAACGCCAGCGCTCGCGTAGCCGTTTGATGCACGAAAGCAAATAGACGACAATCCAGCCAATTAGTAAAATCGGCGCGGCCCGCCAGACCCAACCCCACACAGGCGCAATCACCACCGCCTTGCCGATTACGTCTCGGTTGGCCACCGACAAAGAATCTTCTACGGCGTTGAGGTCACCTTTAGTGGTGTAGCTGTGGTCGTCATTGATCTTAGTTAGGCGGTGAGTGTAGACGCTGCCGCTACGATAAAACGTGATGATGTCATCTTTGTTGTAGGATTGCTGCGGCTGCGTAACGATTAGCGTCCCGACTGGTGCGGTTTCGCCCATGCTTGGTGTGGTGATGGTAAAAAAGCGAAAACCAGCTAGGTGCAGCACAAGCACTGAGCCTAGACTCAGTAGGCTCAGTGTTGCTATTACCCAAATGCTGGTTTTACTAAATCTCATTGCCCTTTAGTATATCAGATTTTACGGCTATTTATGAGATACTAGGCGCTAAATTGCCAGGTGATTGGTTGTGAGATTTGGCGACCTTGGAAGCTAGCGTCGGTATTTGCCGGAAGTGCGGCAGTAATGACCAATGTGACTGTCTCGTTTGGTGCAATTGGGTGACCAACGACTGTCTTGATATCTTGTGCTGCTGCCTGTTGGAAGGCTTCTGCGGTGCCAGTCCAAACCTGTGTGCCGTTCGCACGGACAGTAACGGTCATTTTGCTACACAGATTACCGGTACCAGAGACTGATGCGCCTGGTGCGTTTTCGGTTGTACAAGTGCCGCCCTTGACGGTAAAGGCACTGGCAGCGATACTGCCCTTGTTGGTGATCTTTACGGTTGTATCGGTACTACCGCCTGGAACGAGTGCTTGACCACCATATTTGTTGATGGTTGCACAGGTCGCACTACCAGTACCAGTAGTGGTACAGGTAACTGATCCGTCTTGATTCTTTTCTTCCATCACTAATGTACCAGTTGATGCGGTGTTTACGCTGTTGGTGATGGTTGCAACGACACCCGCAAACGTTGGCGTCAAGCTAAACGCTACCATCAGTGTCATGATACCACCGACAACCGCCAGGCCGATGCGTTGCCGTTGAAAATAATTATTTGCCTTGCTCATAGTATTATAAACCCTCCTTGACTACCTAAGTGGATGTCTCATATTATTGTTTGCCTTGGCGCGATTGTAGCACAGGCGTTTTGACATAGTCAATAAGAATTTATGTGTCATTAAAAACTAATGATATTTCAGTGAGACTAGTCCTGCTGGAACAAGCAAAAAGCCACCAATAACAGGTGACAATTATTATAATCTATACTCTGGTGCGGCAGAAAGGACTTGAACCTTCACGCCCGAAGGCACTAGCTCCTAAGGCTAGCGCGTCTACCAATTCCGCCACTGCCGCATGCAGTGATTGTAGCATATACGCAGCCGAATTACCACCCAAATGATATTCATTTTCGTTTTTGGTTGTGCTAAAATTAAACGTAAATAGGAAAGGGGAATATGAATAAGGTTGCGACGTATCTAAATGGACATTTGACTGGAGAGGTTTTGGTCAATGATTTGCTATTGGATGCAGCGCAATCAGACGGTAGTGTCCTGGCACGTCGCCCAGAGATGATCGCTCGACCATCAAATGTCAATGACATCCGTAAAATCATGCGATTTTGTTCCCAACTGGCTGACAAAGGCCACATCCTTTCCGTGGTTGTGCGCGGAGCAGGCACCGACAGCAATGGCGCTGCCACTGGCGGCGGTGTATCTTTGGATATGCAAGCATACATGCACCACGCCAAAGGCATCGACCCAAAACAGCAATTAGTCCACATGCAAGCCGGCATGAAGTACAGCGCGGTTCGCGAACTGCTGTCTATGTATAAAAATTTGGCGCTGCCAGAAGTCTCAGCCATCGGTCAAGACGGAACCATCGGTGGAGCAATCGCCTCCGGCGCGGTAGCTTCCTCTGTCGGCTTAACGACGCTGTTCTTTGACGCCATCTCTCAGATGGAAATCGTTTTGGCAAATGGTGACGTCATCCAAACCGGCCGCATCAATAAGCGCGAATTAGCAAAGAAAAAAGGCCTGTCAACACTGGAAGGCGAGATCTATCGTCAAGTGGATAACCTGCTGGAGGATAATCAGCAAATCATCGATGCCATCAAGCGCCGCGAAAAAAGTACAGCTGGATTTTGGGGAATTACCAAAGTCAAGGGCGAGGATGGCTCATTTGACCTGACGCCACTGTTTGTGGGTTCTCAGGGCGCACTAGGTATCATCAGCGAAGTGATCATGAAAGCAGGATACAGCAGCAACGACGCAACAGTCATCACGGCTACATTTGGTGATATGTCTGAAGCGCAGGCAGCAGTTGACGAAGCTCTGAAACACAAAGTCTCCAAAGTTGACATCATCGACGGACGAATCATGGCGCGGGCTGCTAGTGAGGGCAAGAAATTCTCCTGGGCGCCACGTGAAGCGTTCAAAGGCGCAGCAGTCATCATCACTATGAGCGAGTTCTCTGACAGAGCTCGTGGTCGTGCCGCCAAAAAATTGGCTCGCAAGCTGGAGAACATCCATCCAGTTAGCTTAACCATTCACGATATCCAAACCCAAGAAGTCGCTTCACTCTACACTCCATTGTCATTCATGCTGCACTCAGCCGAAGAACGCGCAACCTGCCCGGCGGTATTTTCAGGACTGTGGCTACCGCTAGAACGATTGGACGGATTTTTGAGCGAACTACGCAAAGTAGAAGCTGAGACCAAGCTGGCACTACCGGTTGTTGTGGACGCTGTCAATGGCTATGTTGATTTGCTGCCAGTCTTCAACTTGCACAAAGTGAGCGAGCGTCGAGTGCTATTGAAATTAATCCCAGAAATTGCTAAGTTAGTCACCGAAAGCCGCGGTAATTTTGCGGGCCGCTACGGTGATGGTCGCCTAAAAGCTGGCTTGATGCAGGCAACCGTCTCACCAGACGAAACAGCCATTTATTCTCAAATCAAACACATTTTCGACCCAGCCAACATCTTGATGCCTGACATCAAGAAAGAAGTCCCGGCCAAAGAACTGGCTGATGAGCTCAACTTGTGGTGTCGCACGAAGTCATAGGCTCAAATCTCTTGCGCATCAGCCATTGGTGTCGTATAATTAGCTGTGCAATCCAAACCATGCGCGGATGTGGCGGAATTGGTAGACGCGCTAGCTTCAGGTGCTAGTGTTCGCGAGAACGTGGAGGTTCAAGTCCTCTCATCCGTACCAAGGTAGCAGAGTTACGAAAATTACCGCTCATTTGGGCGGTTTTTTGCCTAGAGCTTATGGTTTACTTTGGGTATAATACGACTATGTATATACCCACCCAGAATGGGATAAAAAGAGCGGTGCATTCGGTACGATATGCCGAGACAGCACCGCCAGACACTTTAGCGAAATTAGTGCATTGTTTTTGGTGGCTACAGACTGATACGTTGCTACCGAGCGATTTTCATTACCATGTGCTGCCCGATGCTTGTGTGGATATCGTGTTTGATTTATCATCTCGTCGGATGGCGACGATTATGACGCCATATACCACATCGACTACATTAAATCTCGGTAAATCATTCCGTTATGTCGGTATACGGCTGTTGCCGGGTGTGTGGCGGGATGATATAGCAAATGTTGTGGGCGGTCACATTGATGTATCACAGATTGGAACTCAGCCGATAGCTGAAGTTTATGACCGTCTATGTGGGCGGCCATCTTTCGCCCAACAAAAGGTGCTGGTGCAATTTACCAAGAATCTAACTGCTGAAAATGTGATAGCACCAAACAAATATATTATGATGATTCTTGATCAGTTAGATACTATACATACCGTAGCGGATATGGCAAATGTAGTAAATCTATCGCCTCGGCAGCTTCAGCGTATTTTTAAGCAAATGATAGGTTTTTCTCCGCACGATTTTCTTAAAGTTGTTCGACTACAACAATCATTTAACCAGCATTATCTCACGGTATATACTGACCAATCGCACTTTATCCGCTCATTTCGGAGAATTACTGGCTATACACCGAAAAATTACGCAGGAACATTTGATGTCTGATTTTTACAATACATTAAACTTTCACCAAGGTATAGTTTAAGTGGAAAATCTATAATAAGGAGATAACATGAAAGCAATGTATCCAATTACCATCACGGCCAAATTGAATGAATGTAAGGAATTCTATGTAGACACATTTGGTTTTAGTGTGGTGTTTGAGGCAGACTGGTATATACAGCTGCTGCACAAACCGAGCGGTGTAGAGTTAGCTTTTATGAAGCCAGACCTCGACAATCAGCCTGCTCAATTACATGCTGAGTTTGACGGTAAGGGTATTGTTTATAGCTTTGAAGTCGATGATGCAAAGAGTGAATACGAGCGTGTGCAAAAAACCTCGGCTGAGATATACCATCCGCTGACCACCGAAGAATGGGGACAGACTCATTTTATGGTGACTGACCCTGCTGGTGTGACAGTTGACATAGTGGAGCAGGCAAAATAGCCATGGCAAAACCATATACATTTACAGCCGAGGTGTGCTTATTTCCGCAGGCTGGTGGCTGGTATTATGTTGCTGCGCCTCAAGAATTCACTGACGAGCTCAAGCCGCTCGCGGTGAGAGGTTTGGTGGCAGTAGAAGCCACGGTTGGCGGCTCATCATGGCAGACGTCACTATTGCCGATGGGTGATGGTTCGCAGTTCCTGGCGCTGCCCGCGAAAGTCCGTCAGAAAGAGCAGATCACCATCGGCGATGTGATTGAAGTTTCGTTTGTTGTGAGATAGTGTGGAAGCTTGAGTGTGAGCTGCATTCCTCGTGATGATAAGATTTTTGTCTCTTTTCCTGGCGTTTGCTACAATAACAGAGATGCAGGACACACGAAATGTGATTGACAAATTCAAGGGCCGGAGCGAGGTGATAACCAAATCATCCGTTAGTTGACTACTGCTCATACCCATGCGCGTCAATTGAGGATGCGTCACCAGCGGTACCAGCGACGTTGCCGGCTGGGGTTAGGTATTAAGACAAGATTTCAAAATTCCTGCCACAAACCAATTTACACATATCTCTCATCGCCAACTTCTGAGACGTTATTTAACATGGCCTCAAAGGCCTGAGCATTCTTTTTCCAGACATCACCATCTGTACTGATGGCGATAAACCGCGCTAGTCCATCATTTTTGCCAACAGTCAGGCGAGCTTTGGTGACGAACGTCGCTCTACCAACTTCGCAGCTGATTGTTATATAGGCGATTCCCACTGTATTGCCATACTCTTTGTGGTCTATGACTTGAGTAGAAGAGGGATCTGTAGTGCACTCAATGGTGGTGCTATTTTTCAGGGATTGCTCAAGCGTTTTTCTGATGTGCTGTTCTGTCATCAGCGACCTTCGCAACCTGTTGTATATCTGGGCTGAGGCGTTGGCTGGGGCGACAGGCGCACGGCTTTGTGACAGATACACCAATGATTCTGACTTATTGTCTCTGAGCTTTTTATCACCAAAGCCTGCATAGACGTAATCATCCGTTTCATAACTCAAATTATTGACTCGCTTCCACTGCTTGGGTCGTTGCCAAGAGGTTTGTCCGGTTTTTTCTTGGACAAGATCTTTGACAGAGACAAATCCGTCCATGTACACCAAATAACTAAAGGACAGAAAAGCACTAATGATAGGGTAGAACCAGAATTTTTTGACATAGCTAACTTTACGCATAACGGTTATGTTTATCATAGCATATTATCTACGCCAGGTTCTGGTGATTACGCTACATACAAGAAAATCACCCTGGGCTAGGTGATCTTTTATTGAGTTAAGTTCAGGGTCTACATGACAGGCAATCGTAAAAGAACAATTGGCTGTCATGCAGATGAGACCTTAGGGGGTGGGGATGCAGATGACGAGCAGTAGCCCGTCTTTTAGCTTCACCTCCTCTGCTATATAGAGGAGGTGAAGGAGGTGGTCTTCCACCTCACTCTTCAGGGATCTGTACAGTGACAGATCCTCTTCGGACAGGGCGAGGTGTATCTCTATGAAGCGATCGACCTCTTCAAACGCTATCACAACGTCATCGATGTCGTCAGTGATGCCATATATGAGGGGCCAATTCTCAGTGCATCTCTGTAAATTTTCGATGCACTCAGTACAACCCCTAAGGAGGTATATAAACCTCCTAATTCGGGGCATTGAGGCATACGCCCCCCTACACACTAGACTGACAGTTTTATGCCACGTTTTATCCAGGGCAGCAACCTCGTGAGCGACGTAATCTGATGACATGAGAAATTCCTCTCTTGATCCTCATCCCTGCGGGTGTGCAGTGAAGCATTGTTCCTTAACAATACAAGATGAGATTTCATCTCTCTTATGACGGGTTAAAAGAAATAAAACCTCATCTTGTATTCGATTGCCTGTCAAAGTTCACTTTCGGACAAGGATTTACTCAACTCATCAACGAAAGCTGATTTTCATTATATCACACTTATGCTAAAAAGTCAATAGATATACGGGACTTTGTCTTTTGTTTGATGATTTTGCTACAATAACAGAGATGCAAGATACTCGAAATGTGATTGACAAATTCAAAGGTCGGAGTGAGGCGGAGATCGTAAAGGAGCTGGATGCCGAGGACCACGGCTTGGTGATTGCTCTGGAGAACACCGAGCGGGACTTTAATATGGGGACTATCGTCAGGAGTGCCAATGCGTTTGGTGTGCGGCAGATTTACGTCATCGGCAGGCGGCAGTGGAACAAGCGAGGTGCCATGATGACGGATAAATATTTGCACATTACATATTTGGCGACGACAGAAGAATTTGTTGAGAAGATGCGTGAGGAGAGCAGGGAGATTATTGCGATTGACAATATCCCAAGCAGTGTCAATATGGCGGAGACGAGCTTACCAGAGCGTGCGGTGCTAGTGTTTGGCCAAGAAGGCCCAGGGATCTCTGAGGAGATGGCACAGGCGGCGGACAAGATAGTGGCCATTGAGCAATTTGGCTCGACCCGCTCCATCAATGTCGGCGCGGCAGCGACTGTGGCGATGTATTGCTGGTTGCAACAGTATGTGTTAGAAAAAATAGCTAGTTGATTTCTGCTTTCTGCCGCATCAAAAAATCACGCACCTCATCATCCAACTGACAATTCACGAAACGTGATCGCGCTGCGAATTCGCCGCTACCATAAACAAATTGTGTTTCCTCGTCGTATTTTATGCCGCGAAAATCACAGCCCTCTGCCTCAATAATAGCTTTGACACCGCAAAAATCCACATTCCGAACCGATGAATTGGTAAAATAAATCGGCTGCCCGTAAATATGCTTTGCACCGTCCAGATTACAGTTCTCAAATGCAAAAAATCCCATGACAAACTGGCCAAAATCAACGCCAGAAAAATCCTCATCAACAAATCGAACAATCTCACCCTCTTGGATATCAGGGTAACGTTCGCGCTGGTAGGCTGGCAAATCATTGGCGCGAATGGCGGCGGCAATGCTACGTATGAAGTCGTCCATTTACTAAGAATAGAATAGTCTATGGAGTTGCACAATAGCCCTAGCGCTTATCAATAGGTTTACGAATTGATGGCGGCCATGACTACCCGGTCCAATCACCAGTCAAGACTTCGCTTCGCTGCGGCTAGATAATAACAACAGTGACCATTTGGATCTGAGACAAAAAATAATTCTTCCACTTCATCATTTGGACATATTTTAAGACACCGGTCATTAGTATACGGTTTGATGAGGTGAGTAAATTCAAACTCAAACCCGCCAGACAACCTCTTCACTTGTTGACTCTCATCAGTTGGGTCGGGATAATCAATCGCCACCAGTATAAATGACTGACCGTCTGCCGTCTGAAATAGATAATAGACTGCGTCTGGATATAGCGTGATGAAAGAAGAAAATTCACGGACATACGTCATTTCCTTGAGTATTGGAAAGGCTTGAGTGACAAAGTCAGGTATTGTGATTGTGATGCTATTTTTCATGATTCTATAATTGTACTATTCAAACTAGTAAAAGTGGACAGTTTTATGACTTGTCCAGGTCTGTTGAGCTAGAAGATCTCAGTCAAATAGACATCTAGTCGCAGATCATTGCCATTTGTGACTGTGAATCTGTTGTCTATGATGATTTCTCCTCCTTCATCTTCAGGCAGCCTCCAGAATACGATATTCTCGCCACGTGGACCACCTGTAGCTTTCACATGACCATGGCCGTCGTTGTGAGTGTTGTCGTACCTACCGCCGTAATAGATATTAATCATACCTCCGGACCGATAGATTCTAGCCTCTCTTCCGTCAAAGCGACCGCGTTGCTCCATGATAACTCCTCTTGGAGTCGGGCAGAGAAATATTCTCCGCGAAGTGGGGCGTCTCCAGCCTGGTGGCTCCAGGCGAGACGCCAGCCTCTGCGGTTGCAAAAGCTGATATATATATATATCAATTATTCGCGTGCTTGTCAATAAATACGTTTACAAACAGTCTCACGTGTCCTATAATTAACCCATGATTTCATTCACATTCCATCATCCGCATGTGTTGCCGAAGTAGAGCTCTGATTTTTTGGTTGTCCACGCCGAGTTCTGCCTCGGCGTTTTTGATTGATATATATAAGAAATAATGACATAATGGAACTAACATGAGCAGTTTATCAACACAAAGTTACAAAGGTTCGCGAGACTATTTCCCAGAGGAAAAACGTCTGCAAAATTATATTTTTAATGTTTGGCGCAAAACCGTCGAAAGTTTTGGCTATGAAGAATACGGCGCTCCGTTGCTGGAGCCCATGGACATCTATCTGGCAAAATCAGGTCAAGAATTGGCAGGTGAGCAAACCTACGCGTTTGAAGACCGTGGCGGTCGGCAGGTGACCATTCGTCCAGAGATGACGCCGTCAATTTCCCGCATGGTGGCAGCCAGACGACACGAATTTGCGGTGCCAGCACGCCTGTATTCGATCGCGAATTTCATGCGCTATGAACGACCACAGCGTGGGCGAGAGCGTGAGTTTTGGCAGCTAAACGCCGACCTGTTCGGTGTGGACGGTCCCATGGCTGATGCCGAGATCATCGAGATGAGTTACCGCTCAGTGTTGAACTTTGGTGCGCGCCCTGACATGTTTACGGTGCGAGTAAATAACCGCCAATTGGTCAATCAGCTCCTTGGCCAATTCCTGGGACTGGACGTCATCGGCGCCAATATGATGACCAAACTGCTTGATAAGAAAAATAAGATTCCGCCAGAAACTTTCAAACAGCAAGCCATAGAAATCTTTGGTGCTGAGGGCTCGCGTGAAGGGCTGCCGAAACTAGCTCAGATGATCAGCATGAAGAGTGTTGATGATTTACCAGATGAGCTGAGCGATAGTCCAAGCGTCCAGCAGATACGCACCGTCATGGATCTGTTGCGGCAAAAGGGCGTGACCAATGCGGTGTTTGACGTGACATTGATGAGAGGCCTGGACTACTATACTGGCACGGTTTTTGAATTCTTTGACAATGCGCCAGAAAACAATCGCGCTATGTTTGGCGGTGGTCGGTACGACGGGCTTGTTGGATTGTTTGGTGTTGAACCGATGGCGACGGTTGGTGTCGGTATGGGTGCAACGACCATGCAGGTATTTTTGGAAGTCCACGGGTTGTTGCCAGAGCTAGCCACGCACACCGATGTGTATATTATCCCAGTTAGTCCAGAAGTCATGAGCGGCGCCGATGCGCTTGCCAGGAAGTTACGCTCTGAAGGGGTGTTTGCTGAGCTCGACATCACGGGTCGCAAGATCGACAAACAACTGAAAGCTGCTCTGAAAAAGCGAGTGCCGTTTGCGGTGTTTGTGGGTCCAGAAGAGTTAGAATCAGAAACGTACACCGTGAAAAACTTAGTTGAATCAACTGAACAAAAAGTCAATTTCACTCGCATGATCAGCGTGGTGACTGATCACCGATATGACGGCGACGAAGATGCGTTATTTGAGGCTTAGTCCCATATCTGTTATAATCAACAGATATGAAGACGACTGTAAAGAAACTATCAGATACTAAAGTAGAATTGACCATTTCACTTGGCAGCGAAGAATTGTCAGCTGCTGAACAAGTAGCCCTCACCAAAATGGCGAGCGACTTGAAGGTGCCAGGCTTCCGCAAAGGCAAAGTTCCTGTCAGTGTTGCTGCAAAACACGTTAATCCAGCAGCGTTGCAGGAGCAGACACTGGACAACGCCCTGAGCAAGGCGGTTGCTGAAGCTTTCATGGCAGAAAAAATCCAAGCTTTGGACCGTCCAGCTGTTGATGTGAAGAAGTTTGTGCCAGGTCAGGAATTGGAATTTACTGCAGAAGTAGAAATCATCCCACCGGTAAAATTGGGCAACTACAAAAAATTGAAAGCCAAGCGGCAAGCCGTCAAAGTTGAGGACAGCGAAGTAGAAGAAATCATCACTCGGATGCGTGAAAACTTTACTGAAAAAACGGAAGTTAAGCGCGCTGCCAAAGAAGGTGATGAAGCGGTCATCGACTTTACTGGCAAAAAAGATGATGTGCCGTTTGATGGCGGCGCAGCAAAAGATTTTGCACTGAAACTTGGCTCTGGCCAATTTATCCCTGGCTTTGAAGAGGGTGTTGTTGGTCACAAGGCTGGCGAGACCTTTGATTTGAAATTAACGTTCCCGAAAGATTACCACGCCAAGGAACTGGCTGGTGCCGACGTCGTCTTTACGGTGACCTTGCACAAAGTCAATGAATTGTCGCTGCCTGAAGTGAACGATGAGTTTGCTGCCAAATGCGGTCCGTTTACTTCAATAGACGAATTCAAAGCTGACATCAAGCGTGAAATCACCAACCAAAAAGAGCGTGAAGCTGACGAAAAATTGAAAGATGATTTGGTGGGAGAATTGGCGGAAGCTTCTAAGGTGGCATTGCCTGAGCTGTTGATTGACGATCAGATTCGGTCGATTGAGCAAGATTTGATGCAGAACTTGATGTATCGTGGATTGACACTGGACAGTTACTTGCAGACGCAAAAGTTTACAGACAAGGACGATTGGCGAGCCAAAGAAGCCCGTCCTGCGGCCGAAAAACGCGTCAAGGCTGGATTAGTGCTGGCAGAGCTGTCCAAGGAACTGGGCGTAGAGGTTTCTCACGAAGAACTATCCGCACAGATTGAGGCTATGAAGCAACAGTACGGCAAAGATCCAAAGATAGCTGAACGCTTTAATGATCCAAATGTTCACCGCGATATCGCAAATCGTATGATTACGGATAAAACGGTCGAACAGCTGATAGAACTGAATAAATAGTCCCTGAGGGTAGCTCAGGCGACACTCATACCGCTTCTGCTGGTATTGACAAAAATGCCTTTATGGTGTAAAATAGCACTTAGTTATGTGTGAACGTCACGAAGGTCGTACTTCAACCATTTTCCAGTGCGGTTCAGAACTAGAGCAAAAACCATTACTAGAGCGAGTCATGATGTCTCGTCGTCGTTTTTTGGGACTTTCTGCGGCGGTTGGTGCTGGTGTTGGATTAGTAGGAAGCGCAGGATACCAGCTTGGGGCTCGATATGGAGGGGAACCTTCTCGACCCAAGCCACAGGAGGCTGCTAGTTTATCACCGCCATATGATATCGCTCTTGGCTCGGTGATTTTGCAGCCAAAGGGTCACAATAACCACAGAGGTACTAGTGATATCGTAACAGAGGTTCAGCAGCAAACAGGATGGACAACTGACACAACTGCTGGAGCTTATACATTTACGAAAACACCTCATTGGATAGATGAGACCCCTCCTGATCTTCCTAATGGGGTTTTTTCTGACGGATTGATAGAAAAAATTGCTCGGTCGCACTATGAAAAGTACAGAAAGATGTTGGGTAATCAGGCCATTATTGCCGTGATGGTCAATGGTGGCGATACAGAGGGAAAAAATTATGGCGGCCGAGCATTCCAGAAGCCTGACAACGCAGATGGGTCATATTTCCCGTGGTTTACTGCTAATTACAACCGTGCTCCTAGTAGTATTATTGCGCATGAAGTAGGTCATTTACTGGGTCCAGAGTTGGGCAAAGGACTGGGGCATCAATTGTTGATGCCAAACCAACTCCAAGGCGAGGATGGAGAGCTACGTATAGCGTGCGCGTTTGATACCATACAAAACCTCCTGCAAGCTGGTTTTGATCTGGAAAAAGTACCGAGAGACCCTTCTCAAGTACAGCAGTATGCCTCGCCATTTAGTGTTATGGGGCGACCAGATCTATTTGAAAAGAGCGCTCGCATTATTCCTAACGCTTCCAATCTTTCCAAAAATTCCAGACTGCTATTTTCGCCACCAGAACTGAAACACCTTGATCCACGCCGTAAAGTTAATGACTTTGAAGGTCATTCAGAGACAGTACGGTATTCATTGTCTCAAGAATTTGATGAGCGACTAGGGGTAGTCATGCCATTGCCGCCTGATCATGTTTTGAAGAAGATTTTGCCAGATATAGAAAATATTTTCTTTGGACCAATTTGCGGACCACTGTTCGACGAACAAGGAAACAAAATCGAGTATCCTATCCAGAAGATTGGTGTATTTGCCACCTGGAAAGACAACCGTGGCACAGCATTGCTTGAAACGAGCCCATTTAACCTAATTGATTATACTTCTCAAACGGAATCCGTGAATTATGCGGATTCGCAATTGGGTGTTTTGGTGACCTCCGGATACAACCTTCGCGACGGTGTCTATATTGATGTTCGAGACCTCAATAGCTCAGAATCGCAGGAGATTCTTCGGGCTGAACGTGAACGAGCAACCGAGCGCAACCAAATTATTATGAATAATTAGGACTTTATATATTTGCTAATCACCTCCGCAGCTTCCAAGGGCTAATGAGTATTTGGTATACTAGTTGTAGCTAAAGGGAGTAGGGAAATATGAGGCAGTATCTAGACGCGTTACAGCAGGTTCGCGACAGCGGCGTGAAAAAAGGTGACCGCACTGGCACCGGTACGACGGAAGTGTTTGGCATGCAGGCGCGGTATGATTTAGCGGATGGTTTTCCGGCTGTGACTACCAAGAAATTATATTTCAACAGCGTGGCGCACGAGCTGCTGTGGTTTCTCAAAGGCACCGGCAACATTGAATATCTGGCGCAAAACGGCGTACACATTTGGGACGAGTGGCCGTATAAGAACTATTTGGAGAAAACCGGCCAAAGCATTCCAGAAATCAATGGTGAGGAGTGGCGCGCTGGCATGAAAACATTTATCGGTAAAATCGCGACTGATCACGCCTTTGCTGAGGAGTGGGGCGATCTGGGGCCAGTTTACGGCGTGCAGTGGCGCAAATGGCCCGACGGCAAGGGTGGGACGATTGACCAAATCCAAAATGCTATCGACACGATACAGAGCAACCCGACGTCGCGGCGCAACATCGTTAGTGCCTGGAACGTGGCGGAAATTGATGATATCGCCCGAGCCGGTGGGCTACCGCCGTGCCACACTATGTTCCAGTTCAATGTTCGCCCGGGTGAAAATGGCGAGAAAGATAAGTTGGATTTGGCACTGACCCAGCGTTCGGCGGACATGTTCCTCGGCGTGCCGTTTAACATCGCGAGCTACGCGCTGCTGCTATCAATGATCGCTCAAGTGACGGATAAACAGCCTGGTGAATTCGTCCACACCTTGAATAGTGCGCATATTTATAATAATCACCGTGCGCAGGTTGACGAGCAACTGTCGCGTCGTCCGCTGCCGTTGCCGAAACTGTGGCTGAATCCTGACATCAAGAACATCGACGACTTCACCATTGACGATATTCGCCTGGAAGGTTATGAACACCACCCGCCCATCAAGGCACCGATTGCGGTGTAAGACACTGTCATGCCACGGGTTTTCGCTGGTAAATTACAAAGTCAAAAGCGTAGGCGTTGGCTTCGTCTGCTGGGTGATGGGTGCGGCTCACTTCTTGCCAAATGGTCATGTCGAGCTCTGGAAAAAATGTATCAGCGTCTGAAAATGTAGCGTCCACCTCGGTGGCGTAAATGGTGTCAATCTCTGGTGCGTTCAAGGCATCGCTATAGACCTGCGCGCCGCCGATGATGAAGGTTTTGTAACGAGCTAGCGCTAGGGCGCTTTCTAAATTCACAGCCGTAAGGACGCCTTTGATGCCGGTTGGTCGTGAGGAGATAACGATGTTCTCACGCTCTGGTAGCGGGCGAGAACCGATTGACTCAAAGGTTTTCCGACCCATGATGATATCGCTGCCTCTGGTCAGCCGTTTGAACTGCGCCAGATCTGCTGGCAAGCTGCGACCCCATGGTAAATCACCACCTCGGCCGATGGCGCGGTTGGTATCATACGCAACGATGATAGCTTTCTGCATATTCTCAGTGTACCATGAGGCATTGGCTATATGCTATAATATGGTTCATGAATAAAGTAAATAGCTATCTGGTACCAACTGTTATTGAAAAATCTTCTGACGGTGAACGAGCGTTTGATATTTATTCACGCCTTTTGAACGAGCGAATCATTTTTCTGGGCGAGGAAGTGAACGAACATACCGCCAATATCGTGGTGGCACAATTGTTGCACTTGGCTCAGGTTGACCCAGAGGCTGACATTTCACTGTACATCAATAGCCCTGGTGGTAGCGTGTATGACGGTTTGGCGATTTACGATACCATGAATTTCATCAAACCTGACGTGGCGACCTATGGCATTGGTCTGCAGGCCAGCATGGGCGCGTTCCTACTGTCAAGCGGCGCCAAGGGTAAGCGATTTTGCTTGCCGCACGCCAAAGTGATGATCCATCAGCCATCGTCAGGTACGCGCGGTAAGGTGACTGACATGGAGATTGACCTGAAAGAGACGCTGGAGATGAAGGAAATGCTGGCGAAAATCATGGCCAAAAACACCGGTCAAAAGCTCGCCAAAATCAAAGCCGACATGGAGCGTGACTACTGGATGAAGCCAGAAGAAGCAGTGGCGTACGGCTTGATTGACGCGGTGGTTAAGAAAGCTTAACTCATATCTCACGAATATCATCAAAGCGCGCGCCAGCACCGTAAAAACCAGCTTGAGCAACAAGGTTGCGCAGATTATCAGCGTTTCGCGGCATGGTTGAGCATCGCTGCCAGGTTGCTGACGCTTCGCTATAGATATCATAAATGCGTTGACTGAAGTCTCTGTTGAGCATTACTATTGCCTGATAGCCCATTTTCATGGTTCTGGTTTGGCCGTCCAAATAGTTTTTGTAGCTTGGATCAATTTCGCTTAGCGGCGCTGTGCCCTCAGCGGTTTGAACAGGCGGATCGATCAGCCGCGCCTTCAGGGCTGGCAGCCCAATGGCGATGCGCCCCATATCTAACGCCATACCTTGCTGTGCGGTACTGTCTTTTTCTATTTCTACCTGAGGCGCTACTAGCATGAAATTGCGGGATTTTGGGCAATACGAGGTCAATGGGTCAGGGAATTCGGGAAAGTCACCTTTCATCTCGCCAAATAGACTGCGGAGATCTGCTTGACGTGCTCGCTTGTAGATTTGCCGCTGATGATAACCAATAGTCTCTAGTACTCTCCTGAGTGCAGCGTCACCACCGTTAAAAGCAAAGCGAAAATCCGAATCGATGCCATACATGCGGTCACGAGGATGGACAGGGTGAGTTAGAGGGACTCCGTCGCTAAAATGTCCACCACCAGTCAGTGCTTGCTTGGTAGCGGTTTGCAATAATTCAAGCTGTAGCCGATGCACTGGCTGTGCCCAGTGCTCTGTCGGCAAAATGCTGTAGCCGGCGGCAAAGCGACGAGCAAAATCCTGGTCTGTTATTTCCAGCATCATTTGATCATTGATACGAAAGAGAGATTTGGGGTCTTGGAGCCGATCTTCATATTGCATGATGCCCATTGGCCAGCCTGACCAGCGCAAAACTTCGCGCATGCCGTAGTCAACTCTATCGACACACAAATCCGGTGACGGACACTCTACCCAGTCTTCTGTCTCAGGGAAAACGGTTTCCTCCAGGGTCAGGCCATAGTCGGCTAATATTTCATCGATACCAAACGTCTCCAGTAACGCCCTCAAATCTTGGTCGTGGAGGTTTTCTCCACCTTGGATACCTTGGAAAATCCAGTCTCCCAAGTGTGAGAAAGCCGTCTGTCCAACATCAGAAAACAGCGTTCGCAGCTCCAATACGGTTCGCTGTCGGTCATCGAACCGATCATCACCTTCGGTCATTTTCCGCACAAAAGCCAAGCTTCCCCAGATGTGTTGCCACCGGGAAAAGAGGGTTGTGTTGGGCACTGTAGAGAACGATGGTGGCAATGTCAGTTGCTCGACTGCTTGCAGTCTGCGAAACAGCGGTGAACGTGCCAGCTCCATGAGTAGTGAATCGTACGGCTGTCGGTCACCAATTAAGCAGTCTCCCCATACTGCATCATGAATCACCATTGAATTGTCCTCCAATTCATAGGACGGCATGTGTAATGCTCCCATGATAGTCTCGCCTGGATCGCCTTGATATCCCGGCATGATGCCTTCTCTGAGGTACAGTTTGTCTGACGTACTCTTAGTATAAGATGTTTATAAGCGTCGCCCAAGCATGAGCGATACGTTAGAAAGGGAGCGGTCTATTCTTCTTCGGTTGCTGCCTGGTCTGGGTTGAGCACCATGACGCCTTTGCCAGTTTTTGGGTCGTAACCAAAGACGGCGGCTCGCCCCAGTTTTCTCGGCTCTGCGTCCGGGTCTAGGTCTGGTCGTATTTCCACGGCATTACCGACGATATGAGATTGACCGGGACTACTCTCCTGAGGCAAACATTGATCAATATCAACAGCGACTATCCTGTGTGGAGGCACGGGAGCTTCGTCAGGAGTGCTGGGTGTTTCAACCTCTCTAATAATCCCTTGCGGGTCGGCGACTACAAAAGCAGTCTCCCATTTTGAGCCTTCGCCAGTACCAGTGGTTTTTGTACTGAGGCCTAACTCATTTGGTCCAAAAATAACTGGTAAGCATGTTAAGCTATTTTTATGATCCATGTATTTCTCCTTGTCTCTCACTATTAACAATTTGATCAAATACTTTTTATATAATAACAAAAAAGTGTTTATATGTCAATGATGTGATGTTGCTAGAAGTTGTATTTGAGGGCGAAAACCAGTGTATGATGCTTATGTCAGACGTGCTATACTTTTAACAGATACTGAGGAAAATGGAGGAAACATGGTTTATCGGCGACGGTCGACAGAGCAGCGCTATGTCAAATATCGAAAAATGATGAAACAGCAGGCAGCACCTGGGTGTAATTTTTGTCAATTTAGTCCAGAAGACAAGCAAGTGCGAGTAGTGCATGAACACTTCTTGGTGACGGATAACCTGTTTCCGTATGAGATTTGGGATAGTCATGAAGTCGCTGATCACATCATGGTTGTTCCTAAGCGTCACGTCGAGGGTATCTACCAGTTGGACAAGACAGAACGGGCTGAGCTGATGGACGTGATTGCTGAGTACGAAGAGCAGGGATATTCCGTTTACGCCCGCGCTCCGGAAAATAAACAAAAGTCTGTCGCCCATCAACACACTCACCTCATCAAAACGCACGGCAAACCAAAAAATATGTTATTCACTAGTGTTAAACCGTATATTTTGTGGAGTAAATAAATTATGACTGTTTATAGCAATATCGAAATCCGCCAAGCTATCAATGACGACGTCATCGTCTGTCAGCCGTTCAATCCAGACCACGTGGCAGAAGCTAGTTTGGACTTTACGCTGGGTCACTACTACTATAAGCAAGAATTTGAGGGCGAATATCGCGTCTACAATCCCTTTGACGCATCCTATGTTGCCAAATATTTCAAGGGTCCGCTCAAAGCCATGCCGCACGCTGAATGGTGTAAGGAGCATGATGCAACACCATTTCAAAACATCCCACCAGACCATCCGATCATCGTGTTGCGTCCTGGCGAGCGAATTTTGGCGCACACGCACGAGTTTGTGGGCATTCGGGCACAGGGCGGTGCAGCGCAGGTGCTGAGCCGCAGTTCGTGGGGGCGCAATGGCGTGGCGGTTTGCTTTGACGCTGGCTGGATTGACCCAGGATATATCAATCGGATTACGCTGGAAATTTATAATCTCAACATGCACGAAAGTGTCGTGTTGCCGGTTGGCGAACGCATTGGTCAAATGATTTTTCACAAAACTGGGCCAGTTGAGGGTGGCTATGGTTCTGGCGCTCGCAAGGTGAGTGATAAATATCAGACAGGGAACGATTTGAAGGAAATTATCGCTAGCTGGCGGCCGGAGATGCTGCTGCCAAAGACGTATCGTGACAGGCGCAAGACTCCAGTGCCAATTGACGGCTTGAGCCAGGGGCTATTGTGATGGAAAATGCGCCAAATGTCGCAGGCAAATATCTCGTCATTGAGGGTAATGACGGCACCGGTAAATCCACTCAGGTGGATCTGTTAGCGGCCTGGCTGAGAGAGCGCGGACGGGAGGTTGTCGTCATTGAGGAGCCAGGCAGCGATAATGAGACTAAAACCACACCAGTCGCCAATGAATATCGGAGGGTTCTGAAAGATAATCGGTTTAAGTTGGATCCGGAGGTCAATCTACTGTTGTTCAGTGCAGCGCGGCGTGAGCTGTGGTTTCACAAAATTGAGCCGGCTTTGCAGCGCGGTGCGGTGGTATTGAGCTCCAGGAATTACGTGTCGACCTTGGTGTATCAGGGCCATGGCGAGGGCGTGGCAGAGGACGCCATCATCAATATGACCAAATGTTTCACTCATGAGCGGTACATGAACCCTGACTTTGTGGTGGTGCTATTTGCGGATGACCAAACCAGACAGCAGCGCATCGCCGAGCGTGGTACGACAGAGGCAGTTGATAGCTTTGAGTCACGTGATGATGCATTCCAACAGAAGATTAATGACGGCTACCAAACTGTTGCCCGGACGCACGATATTCCACTGATTTTGGCTGAGCGTTCGCCGACTGACGTACATCAGCAAATTCTTCAAGAAATCTCCAAAAATAATATTGATTTTTGACCTAGTTTCGTGCATACTGGTACTTAGAGAAGTAGTGTATTCACGACAGGGAGAAACAAAGCGAACAGGCAAATCGCTTTTGTTGCAGTCGTGAATTAGGGATCTTCCGGCCGTGATCACTAAATTAAACTAAAGCGAGGAGTTCATACCTGTGGCAAAACAACAGTCCACGGATGGCGGACGTGTGTTCTTCACCTCTGAAGACAGCTCGTTGCCGCTGCCAAACCTGATCGCTCATCAAGAAGATTCTTGGCGTTGGTTCGTCGAGGATGGTTTGAGCGAAATCTTTTCAGAAATTAACCCAATTGACG
>CAUSLL010000012.1:0-23388 GCA_963532835.1 uncultured Candidatus Saccharibacteria bacterium | reverse complement strand
GATCACGTGGTGTCGCAGGCGGCACAGAGCGCCACGCGTCAAGCTGGCAGTTCGCTGAACGGTGCGTCGCTTGGTGCTGATGCTGACTCGGTGACGTCATCGCGTACGTTAGAAAAGGTGACGGTTGGCGTGCAACCAACGGATCTGCTGGCGGTGTGGGGCGCTGGACTGGCGGTGATTATCATTGCGGTGCTGCTGGCTTCGCGGCCTATCACCCAGTCGACGCCAAAAGAATTACTAACTGAAGTGGACTAGGGGCAAATGATGACGATTATCAAACGAGCCTGGACGGCTGTGGCGCGGCGGCGGCGTCGCAGCCTGACCATCGCCCTGATCATGACGCTGATTTTCACGCTGCTGATCGGCACGCTGACGGTGCAGCAGACGATGGCGCAGCTGAAGCAATCGGTCGAGCGGAACATCCGTGCTGGCTTTAGCATCGCTAACAAGCAACCGTCGGGCGAGGTGCCGATGGATATCGCGCAGCGGGTGCAGCGCCTGGACAAAGTCAAAGCGCACAATTTCCAGGCAGAAACTACTGCGGGACTGCCAAGCAAGCAATTGATTGACGTGGCAGGCAGCGGCGTGCAGCTGGACTCTAACGTGGCTGGCGAGGCGAAGGTGACGGGCGCGACACAGAGCGATCTGCTCGGCGAGTTCACTGGTAAATTTTACCAACTAGAGCAGGGCAAGCACTTGACCGAGCGCGATCAAAACGCTGCCCTGATTCACAAAACATTCGCTGAGAAAAATAATATCAAGCCAGGCGACAAGCTGGAAATTACCAAAGACGGTAGGCGGGTGACGGTGACTGTCATAGGCATATTCAGCGGCAAAGGCGAAAAGCCGGCGGTCTTGCAGTCCGACATGGCGGAGAATCATGTCATCACCAACTTGGCTGCGGCGCAGCAGCTGACAGGTAGCCAGCAGTTGACTCGAGCGACGTATTTCGCCGAAAATCCGCACCAGCTGAAGTCACTAACGGACCACGCCAAAAGCCTACCAAACGTCGATTGGCAGAAATTCAGCCTTACCGACAATGGGGCGGTATTCGCTGGGGTTCTTCAGAACATCGCTGGCATTCAAAACATTTTGACGATTGCCACCATTGGCGCAGCCGCGGCAGGATTGGCAGTGTTATCACTGGTACTGGTGTTCTGGGTGCGCGGCCGCTTGCATGAAATTGGCATCTTGCTGTCCATCGGTACGTCGAAGCGGCAGATTATCGGACAGTTCTTGGCGGAATTAGCTATCATCGCTGCAGTCAGCTCGGTGTTCGCGCTCGGTGTCGGTTCGGTCGCCTCGTCGCAGATTTCTACCGCCCTGACGGCGCAAACCGATCAAAGCCAGCGCATGGAAAAAACTGTGGTGCAAGCCGCGCCACCAGCGACCTACCTGCAGGCCTTCGCCTTCGGCTACATGGTCGTTCTGCTATCAGCCATCGCTGCCACCGCGCCAATCATGCGCCAATCACCAAAGCAAATTTTAGCAAAATTAAGTTAGGAGTTATCATGTCATTACTTACTTTACGCGATATCATCTATTCATACGCCGACGGCACTAGCAATGTGCTCAACGGCATCAATTATCAATTTGAAAAAGGCAAATTCTACGCCATCGTCGGTAGTTCTGGCGCTGGTAAATCGACGTTGCTGGGGCTACTAGCGGGACTGGACACACCGACCGGCGGGCAGATTTTGTTCGACGATGAAGACATCGCCGAGCAGGGCTATTCGCATCACCGCAAGCACAATATCTCGCTGGTGTTTCAGAATTATAACCTGATCGATTATCTGACGCCGCTGGAAAACTTGAAATTGGTTAATGCCAAGGCTACCAACGAAATATTGCGTACCATGGGTCTGGACGACGATCACATTCACCGCAACGTCATGAAGCTTTCTGGCGGTCAGCAACAGCGCGTGGCGATCGGGCGAGCGTTGGTATCCTCCGCACCGATCATCTTGGCGGACGAGCCGACCGGCAACTTGGACGAAACCACCGCCGCTGACATCATCGACATCCTGCGTCGAGCCGCCCATGAAAACGACAAATGCGTCATCGTCGTTACCCACAGCAAACAGCTAGCCAAAGAGGCGGATGTGGTGTTGACACTCAAAAACAAATTACTCCAAAAAAGCAAGGAAGATAAAAAATCAGCCCGTAAGAAAGCTTAATCGTGGTGCAGATAATGCCGCAATGTGTCAGGCAGGGTAGGAGCGAGCATATCGTAGGTGTCATCAGTGAGGGCAATTGATAGTCGGTCGCGCGGCTGACGCTTAGATAACTTCGTCATACTAAAAAGCTGCGGGCTCATCTGCCCACCGGGTATATTGTCGACCCGTCCAAAGCCAGCGGTGAGTCGAATCGCATATTCATCCTGTGATTGGGCAATGTCGGTGAGGTGACTGAGCAGCGGGATGAGCGTTTTGTGACCAAAATCAGCCCGCTGCTCACGTGAGAAACGCGCGTTGCTCTGCGGTAGTGGCACTGCAAGGTTCTGTCCATCGCCCGTCCAGTCGATCAGCTCGCCGCCATAACGTTGCACGGCAGTGAGTACTTGGCTACCAAAGCAAATGATAAATGAACGCAACATTCCATCGTCTCGGTCTATTATTGCTTCGGTTGAACGCGACACATCCCACATGGTGAGGATTGCGTTTGGCGTGGTGGGTGACTTGAGGGCTAACATGTCGGCAACCGACTGAGTTGGGTACGACTCTCGCGCTAATGTTTGCAACGCTGTGATGCCAAGACTGAGTGCAGTTTTGGCTCTGCCACATTGCCATAGTGTTTCTAGTTCATCCAGCTGTGGCGTACAGTTTTTCGTGAAAGCAACCTGTAGAACGGCATGTTGGTCGGGCAGCGGCAAGTTAAGGACGCGATGATCAGGATTCATCGCACTGTCAGTCAGGGTAATATTGTCTTGATTGCCTTCGATGACACGCCCAGCAACTGATGATCCGTCGACACGGTGTCCTGTGATGTGTGTTTTCTGAAAATTAAATCTGCCATCAGCCGGAACTTGCGGCGAGCACGCAGTAGCGATTGCCCCAATTGAATCAGGATTGCACTCGTCATGCACAAAGACAGTTGCTGCGTCTGGCTGAATATCAGCCATGCGTACGTGCTGCAGAAAATTACCCACTGTTTGTGTGAGTTCTTGCTGATGAGTGCGAGCCAACGTCTCGCAAGAAGGCTTCCGATGCATTTTGCATATTATATCATATATTTATGAATATGGGAATAATAGGGAATTTGACTTCCCTAGATTTTATATGACAGCCGTCCTATTATGGAGGTAAAAGGAAAAGAATATGCCAATAAGCTAGACACTGATGCTGGTGTAATTGAGCGTCAGCCAAAGGTGGCAGTGTTGCTTGTCGTTGAGCGGCAGCACCATGGGAAAAGCAATACCTTCTGCAACAGCGCCTCAAGCATCCATATTATGGATTTTGGGGTGCGCCAACTGGCAAAGTACGCTGGGCGGAGTCTATTGTTGAAGCGGCAGCACGTGAACTTGCTGAAGAAACAGGACTGTATGGAACTTTCGTACACCGCGGTGTCTATCACGAGCGGGTTCGCCACAGCCAAACGAATGAAATTGTTGAGGATAAATTATTCCATCTGATGTTTTGTGATGCTGTCTCGGGCACGATGGTCAAAGAATTTGAGGGCGGCAGAAATGCTTGGCGCACGCGCGAAGAGATGAACGATGAGCCAAAGAAATACAAGAGCTTCATGCGCGAAATGACAGCATGTATCGATGGGCACGGTGAACTGACGGAAGTGATATATGAGTATGACGCGACGGAATTTTGAGCCACCTCGAGCAGTGCTTTGCGGTTCATACAAGCGTGACAGAGAAGGACTTTGGCGTGCCTATGATGAGCTTGTTACGACTGGCTGCCAAGTTTTATCACCACGACGGATGTGGTTTGATGATGCAGTATTTGTGCGAGACACTGCCGAGCAAGATATACCGCCACAAGCAGTCGAAACATGGCATTTATCAGCAATTCGTCAAGCAAATTTTGTGATGCTTCATGCTCCAAAAGGCTATATTGGGCTGAGCGCAGCAATGGAAATTGGTTTTGCTACGGCTCAAAAATGTCCAGTTTTTTCACGCACAGCACCGCAAGACATTGCTTTACGCGGGTTGGTAAAAGTAGTACCAAGTGTATATGACGTGCTGTGTATAGTAGGTCTACGATAGATAATTTTATGCTGTATAATGCGTAATCAATCTAGCTATATAATGTAGAATAAATAATATGACTAGGTATTGCGCTGGTCTATATTAATTAAGCACGAAGGCTAATAGTAGCATGTATGATGACATTATGACAAAACTGGCAAAGCTCGCTGAGGGCAACGAGACGTATGCTGAGTTTAATAAGCGCATCGTCAACACCAACATGCCGGTCATCGGCGTGCGTGTGCCGGATTTGCGGCGCTTGGCGAGGGAGTTAGCGCCTGATATGAGCGCAGCGGATATTAGTGAATTGCTGACGGTTCAGGATGAATCTTTCGACTACGTGTTGTTGTGCGGATTGTTGATTACGCACGCTCGGCTTGATGATCAGACAGCGATTGATTTGACTAGGCAATATTTGCCGCGCGTTGATTCATGGGCTCACATTGATGTATTTGTTGAGAAAAAGCGGCGATTTGCCGGCGAAGTGTGGTGGGATTTTGCGCTGGAATGTTTGCAAAGCGAAGCTGAATTCACAGTTCGCTACAGTGTGGTTTCTTTGATGACTAATTTCCTAGACGAAGCACATATTGATCAGGTTTTCGCAGCGCTGCGAGACATTAAACACGACGGCTACTATGTCAAAATGGCACTGGCTTGGCTGTACGCCACGGCGGCGGTGCAGTTTTTTGAGCTGACGCTGGCTGAATTGGAAAACGGGCATGCCGATGTCTGGACGCGCAACAAAGCCTATCAAAAAATGCGTGAATCACGGCGGTTTACGCCCGAACAGCAGGATGTCATTGCCGCACATAAAGCAAAAGAATATCGCCAGTAATCGCAAGCCTGCAGCCTGACTTTACAAAAGTCGAATAGTTATAGATAAGATGGTATACTGGTAACTAGTATGAAAGTCAGCCTAAATCTTATCAAACAATTGATTAATTTTGAATTGCCTCCCGTGGATGAGTTGGTGGCGCGGGTCAATCAGCAACTTGGTGGCGTCGAAGAAGTGATCGACCTCAAGGCCAAATATGGCGGCGCGCGAATTGTCCGGGTGGTTGAATGTGCCAAGCATCCTGACGCTGATCGGCTGAGTGTGACCAAGATTGATGATGGCGGTGTAGTGGCGGATGCGCCGCGCGACGAGAATGGTTTGGTGCAAGTGGTCTGCGGCGCGCCAAATGTGCATGCGGACATGTGGGCGATTTGGTTGCCGCCGAAAAGCGTGGTGCCGGCGAGTTTTGATGATGACGAGCTGTTCATGCTGGACGCACGACCACTGCGTGGCGTGCTCAGCCAAGGTATGTTGGCGGCGGCTGATGAGCTGGATATCGGCACGGATCACGAGGGAATTATTGAGATTCATGAACATGACATGCCGGCGGGTGTTGAGCTGACGGCAGGTGCGAGTTTTGCGGAAACGTTTGGCTTAGACGACTACGTGCTGGATATTGAGAATAAAATGTTTACCCATCGGCCGGACTGTTTTGGGCAGCTCGGCGTAGCACGCGAGATTGCTGGGATTTTTCATCAGCAGTTTACCAGTCCTGAGTGGTACAAATCGGAGCAGCAATTTACCGAGGCTGAAGGTCTAGAATTGACAGTAAGAAATGACGCACCAGAATTAGTGCCGCGGTTCATGGCGGTGGCAATCCGTGACGTTACCGTGGGTCCAAGCCCACTGTGGCTACAATGCGAATTGGTGGCGATGGGTGGTAAGCCGATTAACAACATTGTTGACGCGACGAATTACATGATGCTGATGACGGCGCAGCCAACGCACGCCTATGATTATGATAAATTGCGCGGGTCTACACTCGAGGCGCGGCTGGCTCGTGACGGCGAGAAAATCAGTCTGCTTAGTGGTAAAGAATATGAGTTGACGGCTGACGACATCGTCATCGCTGATGGCGAGGGTGTGATAGGTCTCGCGGGAATTATGGGCGGTGCTGACACTGAGGTTTCGGATAGCACGAAAAACATTGTTTTGGAATGCGCTAATTTTGACATGTATGCACTGCGTCGCACGGCCATGCGTCACGGTATTTTTACCGATGCGTTGACGCGGTTTAATAAGGGCCAGTCACCGCTCCAAAATGCTGCCGTATTGAAGCAGCTGATGAGTATGGTTGGCGGGGTGCAGGCGAGTGAAGTGTTTGATTTGAAACAATTTAGTGACGAGCTCGATGATTATTTTGATGGAAAATACACACCAGCTAATATTGATATCGATAGCAAGTTTATCAATGAGAGATTGGGCTTGGACTTGTCCGACGATGATATTTGCGACTTGTTAAATAATGTGGAAATAAAGAGTCATGGTCCGGAAGAAGAATTGAATTATATTTGTATCCAATCGCCATTCTGGCGCACCGACCTTGAGCTGCCAGAGGACATTGTCGAAGAGGTCGGCCGGCTATATGGCTTTGACAAATTACCTCGTCAATTACCATGTCGCAGTATCAAATCAACACCGAAAAACTCGCGTCGTGAACTAAAAAATGCCGTTCGCCAAAGTTTATCGCGCGCTGGCGCCAACGAAGTCTTGACCTATAGTTTCGTTCACGAACGTATCCTGAAAAACGCCGAGCAGGATATCACTCAGGCATACAAATTATCAAACGCCCTCAGTCCTGATTTACAATATTACCGCTTGACGGTGTTACCAAGTTTGCTCGACAAAGTTCACGCCAACATCAAGGCTGGGCATGACGAATTTGCCTTGTTCGAGATGGGCAAGGGTCACAGCAAAATGCACGGTTTAGGTGAAGATGGTCTGCCAGAAGCCAGTCAATTTACGGACATTGTCTACGCCGCCAAAAAGCCGGGAGCGGGTGCGCCATTTTACAAAATGCGTCGCTTGGTCGAGCAGCTAGCACATGACCTTGGTACTAAGTTAGTATTTAAGCCGATTGAAGAGGAGCTCAACTTCCCAGTCACGGCACCATTTGACCAATCGCGCAGTGCATTAGTTGAGACAGCTGACGGAATATTCATTGGTATAGTTGGAGAATTGAAACAATCAGTCATCAAGAACTTCAAGTTGCCGGCGTACGTAGCGGCGGCTAGCTTGGATACAGCTGGCCTAGAGACCGTTTACGCTAAGCAAGGTAGTCATTACCAACCGCTCAGCCGCTACCCATCGACGAGTCGTGACATCTCCCTCAAGCTACCGACTGATGTCAACTATGCATCTGTCGCTCAAGGCATTGATCGCGTTCTCAAAGCAGTGGAGATTGATGCGGTCTTTCACGCGGTATCCATATATCAGCCATCAGACGATGCAACAACAAAAACCTTGACCTTCCGCTTAGTCTTTACCAGCCACCAACGCACTTTGGTTGATTCTGACATTACGCCTATCATCGAATCGATCCAGCAGACCATGCAACAAATTTACGGCGCGGAGCTTGTCTGATGAAATCGCTCCTCCGTACCTTGGGCTATACGCACAATATGCTGCCGTTTTATGCCAAAATTAGCCTGTGTTCTATATTGGTGGCGTTGACTGGCATCGCCATGCCGTATGTCATATCGCGGGCTACTACTTTGATGGTGGAAGTGGTGGAGGGCAACAACATCGGCGTCGGTCAGGTGTTGTGGTTAGCGGCTTTGCTGCTGGTGTTTGATGTTGCCAATGTGTTGATTCGTAACTTGGGTGGCTACTGGGGTGACGTCATGTCCACCAAGCTCAAAGCGCAGTTGTCGACGCATTATTATCATCATCTGCTTAGCCTGCCACAAAGTTATTTTGACGGGGAATTGACAGGCACCATCATCAACCGCCTGAACCGTGCCATCACCGAGATGAGCAATTTCCTGAACATGTTTGCAAACAATTTCCTGCAAATGCTCCTGACCAGCTGTATCACGATTGGTATCGTCCTAACCTACAGCTTAGAACTGGCGCTATTGGTATTGATATTGTATCCGTTGTTCATCTGGCTGGCGGTGTTGACCAGCAAAAAATGGCGTTATTTCCAGTCAAATAAAAATCACGAAGTCGATATGGCTAGCGGCAGATTTGCAGAAGTCGTATCGCAAATCAAAGTGGTCAAAAGCTATGTTCGTGAAAGTTTGGAGTACCGACATTTTACCAAACGCTACCGTAAAACCATCGCCGTGACGCGCAAGCAGTCGCGCTATTGGCACAAAATGGACGTCATTCGTGGGCTGATTTTGAGCATCGTCTTTTTCCTCATCTTTACCTACATTTTTGTTCAGACGACCGAGAAAAAGTTTACGATTGGTGAGATGATTTTGCTCATCACCTTGATCAACAACCTGCGAACGCCGCTCTTTAGTATGAGTTTCATCGTTGACGGCTTTCAGAAAGCAGTGTCGGGGAGTAAGGACTTCATTGCGGCCATGGAGCTCAAACCTGGTATCAAGGACGCACCTGATGCGGCTCACCTGAACACAGAAAAGGCGACGATCTCCTTTGACGATGTGTCGTTCCGATATGCCAGTGTGCCAAATCGTCCCGTTCTGCATAACATTTCCTTTACGATTCCCGCTGGCGAACGCGTGGCTCTGGTTAGTGAATCTGGTGGCGGTAAAACCACAATTACCAATTTGTTGATGCGGTTGTATGAACGTGATAGTGGCGTCATCTCAGTCAATGATACTGACATTCGCAACCTAACCCAGCGCAGTTTGCGCGGACACATTGCGACCGTTTTCCAAGACCCTGTACTCTTTTCGGGCACCATTCGTGAAAACATCGCTTACGGTAAAGCCGATGCAACGGACAAGGAAATTTTTGCCGCCGCCAAAGCTGCCAACGCTGATGAGTTTATTCGTCAGCTGGACTACGGCTACGACACGCAGATCGGTGAGCACGGTCTGAAGCTTTCAGGGGGTCAAAAGCAGCGCATAGCCATCGCACGTGCGGTGTTAAAAGACGCGCCGATCTTGATACTGGACGAGGCAACCAGCAATTTGGACAATAAAAGTGAGCATTTGGTGCAGCAAGCGCTTGATCGGTTGATGAAAGGCCGCACGACATTGATCATCGCTCACCGCTTGTCGACCATCGCCGCGGTTGATACCATCATCACCCTGAAAAATGGGCGAGTTGATGAGATTGGGTCGCCAGATGAATTGGCGAAGACAAATGGTATCTATGCCAAGTTGCTGGAGCTGCAAAAGAATCCTGGGGTAGCGGGCGAGCGGTTGGCTGCGTATGACATTGCCGCTGAGCCAAAAGTTGATGTATAATAGGACAAATAGAGGAGGATGAGATATGGCGATAGCAAGATCGCAAAGAATAGGAATTTGGATTATTACAATCACAATGTTGGTGGGTACGGTTGGCGGATTTATCGCCATGATGGTGGCTCCGGGCAATGAAGCCAAAGATCAAGCTGAGCTACAGCGAGCGCAAGAAAGCTATAAAGCAGCAAATACAGAACGCCAAAAGAAAGTTGAGGCGCAGACAGCAGAATTGAACGATAAATATTACAGCAAGTTTGCCGAATTTGGCTCACGAGTCGGTGCGTTTGAGGCGGGCGATGTCAAAGAGCTCGGCAAAGAGGACTTAGTGGAAGGTGACGGCGCAGAAGTCAAAGATGACACCAAATTTGCAGTGTATTACATTGGCTGGAATGCCAAGGGCGAGATTTTTGACCAGTCAATCGCTGACGGTAAATTGAAAGCGCCATTTGCCATAAACGGTCCAGCGAATACGGCAGTCATCCAGGGTTGGAAAGAGGGCCTGGTCGGTATGAAGATTGGCGGTGTGCGTGAATTGACGATTCCAGCTGATAAGGCGTACGGCAGTCAAGGCCAGGGTGATAAAATCCCTGCCAATGCGCCGCTGAAGTTTGTGATCATGGCCATTGAAAAGCCAGCAGATATTCCACAGCCAGAAATGCCAGAAATCATCAAACGATATTATAAATCAAGGGGGCTCAATGTCTAAAGAAGTTATCATCGTTGGCGCTGGTCCAAGCGCGCTAACCGCAGCTATCTATCTGTCGCGCGAGGACGTGCCGACAACACTATATGAACGCGGCGTGGTCGGCGGTATGGCGGCCATTACTGATCAAATTGACAATTACCCAGGGTTTGCTGAGGGTGTGACCGGCATGAAATTAGCCTCGGAGCTGCAGCAGCAGGCTGAGCGATTTGGCGCGGATATTGAGTACGGTGACGTGACGGAGCTGAAGCAAGTCGATGGAGAGTTGGAGTTGACAATTGATGGTCAGCCAGTGCGAACTAAAGCCGTGCTGCTGGCGACTGGTTCAAATCATCGCAAACTGGGTGTGCCAGGCGAAGATGAATTGTATGGCCGCGGTGTACATTACTGCGCAACGTGCGACGGTGCATTTTATCGCGATAAGAAACTGATCGTCGTTGGCGGCGGTAACTCAGCGGTGCAAGAAGCGATATTTTTGACTCGCTACGCCAGCCACATTGATCTGTTGGTGCGCAGCGAATTACGTGCCAGCGATGTCCTGCAAAAAGAACTACAAAAATACGTTGACGCAGGCAACATTACCGTCCACATCGGTGCAACTACCGATGAAATTATCGTGAAAGACGACAAATTCTACGGTGTCAAATCAACCCAGAACGGCGAGCAGAAAGAGTTTACCGCAGACGGCTTATTCGTTTTCATCGGCTTGATTCCAAACACGCAGTTTTTGACAGACTCAGATGTTGAGCTGGACCTCGGCGGACACATTGTTACTGACGAACATTTGCGCACCAATATTCCCGGTGTCTTTGCTTCGGGTGACGTGCGTTCCGGTGCAACCATGCAAATCGCTTCGGCGGTTGGCGAGGGTGCGGTGGCGGCATTACAGATTCGTGAATATTTACAAGAAAAAGCCAGAGAGGAGTAGACCATGGCAGACTTCAATCAAATTTTAACACCTGGTGACGTAGAAAATGGCATCGTTAATGTCGTTGTTGAGATCCCGCAGGGTTCAAACCACAAGATTGAATGGAACCGGGAGCTGGCGGTGATGCAGCTGGACCGCGTTGAGCCAGCGATTTTCGCCAAGCCAACCAACTACGGTTTTATCCCGCAGACACTGGACGAGGACGGTGACGAATTGGACGCCTTGATCATCACCGACCAGCCGCTGACAACAGGCATTTTCATGGAAGCAAAGGTCATCGGTGTTCTGGAATTTGTTGATGACGATGAGGTTGATGACAAGGTGATCGTGGTGCCAGCCGATGACCGCAACACTGGCGATGCTATCAACTCATTGGAAGACTTACCGCCACAACTACTCAAGCAAATTGAGCATCATTTCAATCACTACAAAGACATGAAGAAGCCAGGTTCGACAGTCGTCAAGGGCTTTGGTGACGTTGAGCGAGCCAAGCAAATTATCCATGATTCGATCACTCGCTGGAACGAGCAAGCGTAAGAGTATCGACGCAACAAAACAATATCACACCTCATTCAGAGTACTCTTTACAGGTGACCTACGGTCAGCCTGTGGCGTTCGGCTGACGGGGCTTTCGCGCCCGTCACGGCCCCTGAGATGAGGGTGATATTGTTTTTTTATATTCCGCCTACAAGATTGTGCCGTTGATTATCGATGCCGAAACAGTGACGAGACGCCGCCGGTCAATTGTTGCAAGATGCCACCGCTACGCGACAATTGCAAACGCAGCTTGTCTTTAGCGTGAGGCGTTATGATCAGTTCGCGCCAATCCGGCTTGGGGTGGGCGGACTTATTGGTTAAGACTTCGATGGTGTCGCCGTGCCGCAAATGATAGGTAAACGGCTTCATGACGCCATTGATTTTAAAACCGCTAGCGTGTGCCGCGATGTCAGAGTGAATGCGGTAGGCATAATCCAGCGGAAAGGCACCGCGCGGCAGATCGTAAATATCACCTTTCGGAGAATAGACGAAAATGCGGTCCGAGAATAGTTTCATGCGGAACTTGTCAGAATCAAATCGCTTTCCTTCGCCTGCCAATGCTGCCGCTTCCTGAAGTTCGCGAATCCACGACAAGTCCGCCGGCATAGCACCCATACGACCCTTTTTGTACGCGTCGGTTAATTTCTGCTCATTGTAATGGAAGCTGGCCGCCAAGCCACGCTCAGCGTATTCGTGCATCTCTTTGGTGCGAATTTGAAATTCAACAATTTGCCCACTCGGCGTTTGCACAGTGGTGTGTAGACTTTGGTAACCGTTTGGCTTGGGGTTGGCGACATAATCTTTGATCCGCTCGTACATCGGCTGATACATATCGTGCAAAATCCCCAGAACCAAATATCCCGTCGATAAATCATCGACAATAACCCGCAGGGCGATCAAATCATAAATCTTATCAATATCGCCGACCTTATCAAGTTTTTTAAACAGACTGTAGACACTTTTGACACGGCCGTCCATCTGGAAAACGAGTTTTTCCGCCTTCAGTCGCGCCTCGACTTCACGGCGAACACGGTCCAGTTTTCGCTGCGACTTTTTCAATCGACTATCCATCAAATTTTTGGTGCGGTGAAAATCTTTCGGCATTAAATATTTGAAACTCAACTCTTCCAGCTGCACACGCACGCGACCCATGTTCAATCGGTCTGCCAGCGGCGCAAACACCTCGATCGTCTCGCGAGCAATTTTCTTCTGCTTCTCTGGCGACATAAATTGCAGCGTCCGCATATTGTGCAGGCGATCCGCCAATTTGATGATAATTACCCGCACATCTTCACCGACCGCGATCATCAATTTAGTCAAATTATCCTTGGTGTGTGGCAAATAGCTGTCCAGACTGCGCATGCCAGCGCGCGCCTGCGACACCTTGGTCACGCCATCCACCAGAAACGCCACGTCTCGTCCAAATAAACTCTCCAGTTCATCTAGCGTCGCGTCGGTGTCCTCGACCGTGTCATGCAGCACGCCCGCCACCACCGTGTCGATGTCCATGCCCCACTCAATCAAAATCTCGGCCACCGCCAGCGGGTGATTGATATACGGCTCACCGCTTTTGCGTTTTTGTCCAGCGTGTTTTTCAGTCGCATAATCAATCGCACTCGCCAAAACCAGCACTGGCACTTCATCATACTTTTGCCCAGCTGTGGCGAGTAGCTCTTCACGCGTCATATATATAGTATAACATTATGGTATAATAATGGGATGAAAAATCCACTCGTCCGACGCCTGGCGCCACTGTTTATTGCGAAATTCTTGCTGTGCTTCGTGTTTTGGTATTCCATCGAAAAACTATTTATGTACAGCATAGGATTCAATGACGCCAGTATTGGTTTGATGGCAGCAATTTATGCGGTAATGTCAGTCTTAATGGAAGTACCATCTGGCGTACTGGCGGATCGCTGGAGTCGAAAGGGTGTTATGATTCTGTCGGCCTTAAGTATGTTACTAAGCAGTTATTTTGGGTGGATTAGCAATGACCCATCACTGTATGTCGTGTCGGCAGCATTCTGGGGATTCTTTGATGCTCTTGCCAGCGGTACTGGTTCAGCCATGATTTATGACTTGCTTAAGGAAGAGCAGGGGCATACAAGAAACTACGATAAGATTTTGGGTCGCTTTGAGATGCTTGGCGGTATTGCTTTAATCATCAGCGCGTTATTAGGTGGATGGTTGGCGTCTGCCACATCGCTTAGGTCGGCGTTCTTTGCAACAATCATTACTGCAGGGTTAGCAGCAGTGGTCTTATTGTTCTATCGAGACACCACGATTCACAAACAATCAACCGATGCGAAATTGATCGAGCATACGAAAGGTACGTTTGCGGCTGTTTTCAAAAATCCTGACCTTGTTTGGCTGGTGGTTGTTATGCTGGTAGTATTTTTGGTGCAGAAAATGAACGGTGAGTTCTATCAGCTATGGTATGCGGCGTTGTCTATGCCGGCGGCATTGTTTGGTATAGCAGGAGCTATCATCACGGGTACGTACAGTTCTGGCGGTGCGATTGTTCGCTTCTTTGCCACTCGACGACGAGTCCTATTGGCGCTAGCTGTCTGCTTCATCTCCGCAATTGGCATGACTGTCAGTCCGTCATTTTGGCTAACCGTTGGACTGCAGTTTGTCATTGGTACATTGTCGTTTGCACTAGTTCTTGCGCTGACGTCAAAAATGCAGCACTATCTACCATCAAAATATCGCGCTGGTGCTGGTTCGGTGATCAATACTGTTGGTCGTCTGATATTCATCCCATGCGCATTACTATTTGGTTTTCTGTCAAATGCTACAAGTATTTTTATTGCAGGGTCTATGACGGTTGTATTTATTGGCATTGGTCTATTTGCAGAGTTTCACGCTAGAAGCGAAAAATAGTTTGGTATATAATAGGAGAAAAGGCTAACGCTTAACAGGGAGGGCAGTATGGCAGCAACAAGAATAGCAATTAACGGCTTTGGGCGGATTGGGCGCAATGCGTTTAAGATTGCGCGTGAGCGGAGCGACTTGGAGATTGTCGCCATCAATGATTTGACGGACACAAAGACACTGGCATATCTCCTCAAGCACGACAGTAACTACGGTGAATACGGCCGCCAAGTGACATTTACAGAAAATGAACTCATCGTTGATGGTCAATCTGTCAAGGTTTTGGCAGAGAAAGAGCCGCAGCAATTGCCATGGAAAGATATGAATATCGATGTCGTGATTGAATCGACTGGCTTCTTTACCGACAAAGAGGGCGCAGGCAAACACCTGGAAGCTGGTGCGAAACGTGTCGTCATCAGCGGTCCCACCAAGTCTGATGGTGTTGATACGATTGTATTTGGTACCAATGACGACAAGATCGCCTCGGCGACGCCGATTGTCTCAAATGCCAGCTGCACCACCAACAGTCTGGGCGCGGTGATGGCGGTACTGGACGCAGAGTTTGGCGTGGAAAAATCAATGTTGACAACAGTGCACAGCTATACCGCTAGCCAAAGGTTGCAAGACGCGCCATCCAAGGATTTGCGTGAAGGCCGCAATGCCGCTGAGAACATGGTGCCAACAACAACAGGCGCAGCTATTGCTGTGACTAAAACGTTACCGCAGCTGACTGGCAAATTTGATGGCCTGAGTGTGCGCGTACCAACGCCAGTGGTTTCCCTCAGCGACGTGACGGCACTGCTCCGGCGCGATGTGACAGTCGAGCAGGTGAACGAGGCGTTCAAAAAAGCAGCTCAAGACACGTTCTATCAGGGCATTTTGGGTGTCAGTGAAGAGCCTCTCGTCAGTCGCGACTTTATCGGTAATTCGCACTCCGGAGTCGTTGACTTGCCACTCACCAAAGTGGTTGGTGGTAATTTGATAAAAGTCATGGTTTGGTATGACAATGAATGGGGTTACTCAAACCGTTTGGTAGAGCTGGTGGCAGACATTGGCGCTGTTTTGAAGCGCGCTGGCTAATTTGCAAAAAGCTCCCAAACCGCTTATACTTATGAGTATGAAAATTTACTTGGGATCTGATCATCGCGGTTTTCTGTTGAAAGAAAAAGTCTTCGCGTATTTGGTGAAAAATAACTATGAAGTTGAAGACGTCGGTGGGCGAGAGTTGAACCCGGATGATGATTTTCCTCAGTTTGCTCAAGCGGCGGCTTTGCGGGTGATTGGTGATGAATCGGACGATCCACGAGCAATTTTGATTTGTGGTGGCGGCCAAGGTATGTGTATGGCGGCGAACCGTTTCAAAGGTATTCGTGCCAGCGTCATTTGGGATGCTTATGAAGCCAAAATGACGCGCCAGGACAACAACTCAAACGTGTTGTGCTTGCCGGCTCGTGTTTTGGAAGACAATGAAGCGGCGTGGAAAGGGATCATGGAGACATGGCTTAACACTCCGTATGTTGACGCACCAAGATTTAATAGGCGCAATGCGCAGTTGGACCAATTATTATGAACACAGTAATCACTCCCAGTATTTTGGCTGAAAATGTTGATCAGTACAAAGAGCAAATTGAGCGAATCACTGGTTTTGCCGAGCGAGCACACGTTGATATTTCTGATGGGCAATTTGCGCCAAACTTGACAGTTGGTTTGCGAGATTTATGGGCACCAGAAGGCTGGCAAATTGATATTCATGCCATGGTGAAAAATGTCGATGAATACATAGAAGATTTGGTGGCGCTGCGCCCAAATATGATTTTACTCCACGCTGAGTCTGACGGTGACGTCCTTGGTGCACTGCAGAAAATCAAACAAGGAGATATCAAAGCTGGCTTGGTGTTGATGCGCCCAACCGTTCCCAGTACCGTCGTTGATCTCATCAAGGCAGCAGATCACGTCATGATATTTTCTGGCGAACTTGGTCGTTTTGGTGGTAGTGCCAGTTTGATGCAATTGGAAAAAATCCGTCTCATCAAAGACATCAACCCTGCTGTAGAGATTGGCTGGGATGGTGGTGTTATGCCAGACAACGCCTATGGCTTGGCGCACAGTGGCGTCAATGTTTTAGTGGTTGGTGGTGCTATCCAAAAATCGCCAAATCCTCGAGAAGCCTATCAAAACATTCAAAATGAAATTAACAAAAAGGGCATGTTGGGCTAGTGCCGCCAAACGTCACGTGTAAACAATTGGAGCAGCACGCCTCGTCAGTGCGCCGCTCCATCATCACCATGCTGGAACACGCTGGTAGTGGTCACACTGCTGGCGCCTTAGGCTTGGCGGACATCATGACAGCTTTGTATTTTGCCGTACTTCACGTCAGTCCAGAGAACCCTGATTGGGATGAACGAGACCTCTTCGTCATGAGCAACGGTCACTGCGCGCCCGTACTGTACGCGACTTCGGCGGAGCGTGGTTTCTTTCCCAGGACAGAATTGGCGACACTCAGACAGTTTGGCTCTCGACTGCAGGGGCATCCAGAACGTCAAGCGCTGCCTGGCGTTGAGACGACTAGCGGGCCATTGGGCTCGGGCCTGAGTCAGGCTTCAGGTATGGCCTACCATGTGCGATATTTACATCCGCAACCTAAGCGGTTTGTCTATTGTCTGATGGGCGATGGTGAATTAGACGAAGGTAATATCTGGGAAGCAGCGATGTTTGCTAGTAAATACAACTTGGGCAATCTCATCGGTATCGTTGATCGTAACAATATTCAAATTGGCGGCAGTACCGAGGACGTCATGCCACTGGAAGATCTACAGGGGAAATGGCGGAGTTTTGGTTGGCACGTTCAGGAAATTGATGGACACAACATGGAGAGTATCTGTGAAGCCATGAGCATGGCTCGCGCTGTGACGGATAGACCGAGTGTCATCATCGCCCATACTATACCAGGCAAAGGGGTCGATTTTATGGAAGGTGATTATCATTGGCACGGAAAAGTTCCTACTGCCGAGGAAGCGCAGCGAGCGTTGGCTCAGTTGGAGGATAGGAAATGATGTATCTACGTGAAGATTGGCAAACGCCTATCTATACTTCGGTGCGAGGTGGTTTTGGTGACGGTTTGGTTGCACTGGCCAAGCAGGACGACCGCGTCGTGGCGTTGAGCGCAGACTTGGTAGAAAGCGTCGGTTTTGGTAAATTTGCCGAGCATATCGGCGCACCGAGACTCATTGAAGTTGGTGTGGCGGAACAAAACTTAGTGACGGTAGCGTCAGGGCTAGCAGCTATGGGCAACATCCCGTTTGCCGCTAGCTACGCTTCTTTTAGTCCGGGCCGCAACTGGGAGCAGATTCGGACGACGATTTGTCTGAATAATCAGCCGGTCAAGGTGGTTGGCTCACATGCAGGGCTGAACGTGGGTCCAGATGGTGCAACACACCAAATGCTGGAGGATATCGCGCTGATGCGGAGCTTGCCAAACATGGTGGTACTGGCGCCGGGCGATGCGCACGAGGCGGAGCTGATGGCAGCGGCGATGGTGGCTGATTTGCGGCCAAATTATGTGCGGTTGCCGCGGGCTGATATGCCACTGTTTCTCGGGTATGATAATTTTGAGATTGGCAAGAGCTATACTCTGCGTCAGGGAACAGACGTGGCGTTGCTGGGCACTGGCACGATAACCTATCAATTGCTTCTGGCAGCGGAAATACTGGCAAATCAGCATAGCGTCCAGGCGGAGGTCATTCATTTCCCGACCATCAAGCCGTTGGATGAGGCAGCAGTGCTGAGCGCCGCCCAGAAATGCGGCTGTGTGGTGACGGCTGAAGAGGGGCAAATCGCTGGCGGGTTTGGTTCAAGTGTGGTGGAACTACTCAGTGAACAATTGCCGGTGAAAGTGAAGCGCATTGGTATCAATGACATGTTTGGTGAGTCTGGCTCAATGGTCGAGCTGTGGCAAAAGCACGGCCTGGACGTCGGCTCGGTAGTTAGCAGCGTGGTTGATTTTCTCCAATGAAAATAGCCCACCCAGAAAGGCTCCAGCCGAGGCCTAAAACCTCAAGGCGAGCTATTTTCTGGGGGGGCTTTAGCCCCCCGGGCATTCGAACACGTCGCCACTCAACAGAATGGTGACGAGCATTGCAATGATGGCTACATCGGCCATCTTGGGGCGTTCCTCCCTCGATAAGGCAGATATCGCCGCCCTTATCAGATAAGCGCCAACGAAAGTTAGCGCCCACCTGCCTAGTAGTGTATACATTTTTCCTCCTTTCAGGAAAAATGCGCTCGAGGTCAAAGGGCCCTTCTGCCCTCAGACAAACCTCGAGCAGAAGATAAGATATAATATACCACATAGTTCACTTAAAATCAAGCGACACTACTTTGGAAATGCCCAAAATCCCTTGGCACAGTACGCGGTACCTGATATAATTAGCATAAGTATTTTAGGGGGCAGTATGGGACTATCAATTTCAGAGATTCGACAAAACACGACGCGGGCGCGTCATTTGATGCAGCGGACACGGGTGCAACATTTTGCGGTCGGGGCGTTTAACATTGACAATCAAGAAACGCTAATTGCCGTGGCACGGGCAGCACAGAAACTCCAGTCACCAGTGTTGGTCGAGGTGTCAGATGCTGAAGTGAAAGCCATGGGGCTGGAGAATGTGCGTGATCTGGTGGATAACTACAAGGCTGAATATGGCATTGAGATGTACTTGAACCTGGATCACGGGCCGACGGTCGAGGGCTGCAAACGAGCCATTGATGCGGGTTATGAGTTTGTGCATATTGACATCTCCCAGGCAAATCACGACGCTTCTGATGAGGAAATCATCGCCAAAACTCGCGAGGTCGTGGAGTACGCTAAATTCACCGGCGCGCTGGTGGAGTCTGAGCCGCACTATTTTGGTGGCAGCTCTAACGTTCACACTGAAGCTATTGACTATGAAGAAATCAAGAAAACTTTTTCCACGCCAGATGGTGCGCGGGCATTTGTCGAGGCGACGGGAATTGATACTTTTGCGGCGGCAGTCGGCAACTTGCACGGTAAATATCCGGTGCCGAAAGTATTGGATTTGGAATTGTTAGCACGCATTCGGGAGGCGCTGCACTGCCAGATTTCGCTTCATGGTGGGTCAGGTACGCCGCTGCACTACTTTGAAGATGCGGCAAAAATTGGCGTTTCCAAAATAAACATCAACTCCGATATGCGCTATGCTTTCCGCACCACCCTGGAAAAAACCTTGCGTGAAAATCCACATGAATATGCCATCGTTAAGCTGATGCCCGAGGTATATTTAGCAGTCCAGAAAGTCGTTGAAGAAAAAATCATGGCCTTTGGCTCAAGCGGAAGGGCAGTGATCTGATGGCTAAAATTATTACCATTGGTGCTGCTGTTCAAGACGTATTTTTGAGCCACTCGCCAGCACTAGCGCCTGTTTGTGAAAGCCCAGAACGTTGTTTTCAGCGTCTGGAGCTGGGTTCAAAAATTGATGTCAATCAGATTCATTTTTCTACCGGCGGTGGCGCTACTAACGCAGCAGTGACGTTTGCTCGTCAGGGTCACCAAACCCAGTTCATGGGAGTGGTTGGACGCGATCCGGCAGGTCAAGCAGTGTTGGATGCACTGGACAGTGAAAGTGTTGGTACGCAGCTAGTGAAATTCTCTGACAAATACAACACCGGATATTCGGTCATGCTTTTAGCGCCAAATGGCGAGCGGACTATTTTGACCTATCGCGGCGCTTCGACGCATTACCATCCAGGCGACTTTTCTCTGGAAAATGTTCAGGCGGATTGGCTGTATGTTTCCAACCTGGCGGGACAAATGCAAACGCTCAGTAAACTGTTTACCCAAGCGCGCGAACGTGGCATTAAAATCTGTTTTAATCCTGGCAAAAAAGAGTTGGCGCAGCGCGAACTATTGCTTGGGTTACTACAAGACGTAGATATTTTGACCGTCAATAAAGAGGAGATGCAGCAGCTTGTCGAAGGAAGTGATTTGGAGAGTTTGATTCGCCACGGGCTGTATTTGGTGCCGACACTACTGGTCACAGACGGCGCCAACGGATCCATGGCGAGCGACGGCAAGACAATTATCCGCGCTGGCATGTATGAAGACGTCCCAGCCATTGACAGGACAGGGGCTGGTGATGCATTTGCCTCAGGATTTTTGAGCAGATGGGCAGAAGGCGGCAGTTTGCGAGATTCGGTCATTTTTGCCAGCGCAAATTCCAGCGCCGTCGTTGCAAAAATTAGTGCTAAAGCAGGTATTTTACATAAAGGTGCTCCCCTCCACGAGATGCCGTTACAGGAAAGGAGTATATAATCATGGCACAACACTTAGCTCGACTACTAGGAGAAGGTGCGAACGTACAAATTGCCTTGCAAGAACTGAACCGAATGACACGTGACGATAGCGACATCCGGTTGATGTCGGATGTTTTGGCGCGAACACATAGTGTGCTGCGTGCTTTGGGGCTGGATCCACGTGATACGACAGCAAATGAAGTCTACCAGGCGCTGATGGCGGTTGCTCCAGAAATCGACAAGCGAGCTTGTTTCAAAGCTAGTGACTGGGTGCTGGCAGACATAGACGGGCACATTATTTCTTTTCATCCTGTGGACATTGTTGAAAACTATCACCATCAGCTGTCGCTCGGCAGGAATACCACCAAACATGGCAAAGTTGCCTTGGGTCAGGAAATTTACCGCCGTTTCCGGGATCATCCGCAGACGCACAACCCAGCCGTTAGTCGCATCATTTGTGATGGCGGCATCTGTCGGCGGGTTGATGACATCTTGGATTAGTGATCACAATAGGTTTTATTGGACGTGACGATGTCGATGATCTCGTCGACACTATCAGTGATGGTGTAAATATCAAGGTCTTCTTTGACGATTGCTGATTCGGCTAACATGTGGTTGCGGAAGAAAGCATCCAAGTCGCTCCAGAACGCTGTGTCAAACAGGATGACTGGCACGCGATTGGTTTTCTGTGTCTGGATCAAGGTTAATATCTCCGCCAATTCATCCAAGGTGCCAAAACCACCCGGGAAATAGATGTAAGCATCAGCGTACATGGTCATAACGATTTTTCGGGGAGCGAAGTGCTGAAATTCAAACGCCTCAGTCGCATACTCATTGAGATCCTGTTCGTGGGGCAATTTGATGTTAAAGGCGATTGATTCACCACCGGCAGCGCGCGCACCTTTTTGGACCGCTTTGTTGGCGCCTTCGTTAGCAGCACCCATGATACCGTGGCCACCACCAGAGACAACTGCATAACCCAAGCTTGCCAAACGCTCAGAGGCTTCTTTGGCAGCTTGGTAATATGGGCTGTCTGGGCAGGTACGCGCCGAACCGAAAAAGGTCACCGTCTTATGGTATTTTTTGAGAATTTCATAACCTTTTTGAATTTCCTCGTTAATATTGCCCAAACGGAACATTGCAGCTTGGAGTTCAATTTCGCGTGGTATACACACCAGATCTTTGTTGTCTGTCATTTTTCTGCCTTTTTATGTTTTAATTCACGTATCTTTTGATTATAGCACAAAAAGCTTGTGTTTGTCAAATAGTTGGCGGTTACCAGTGAAAATCAGGGATTATTCACCCAGAAATGATTGCTTAACCTTCTGGTAAGCGTCGCGGAATGGCACACCTTTTTCCACCAATTCGTTGATTTTGGCAACGGTGTAAAGTTCATCGGTCATCGCCTCGGCCAATCGGTCAGTGTTGGCTTCCAGCTCGCTGACACAGAGCGCCAGAACTTCCAGTGTGTCGAGTGCCGACGTAAAGGCGTCCATGGTGATTTTTTTGGTCAACTGCAAATCACGGTGGTAGCCGCTACCGGCACCTGTCGAAATGGCTTGGAGCTGCAGAGCATAATTTGGATAAGCGTGGGCAGTAGCGCGCATAATCTCAAAGACGTCGTAGTTGCGTTTGTGTGGCATGATGGACGAGCCGGTGGTCATGGTGACGGGCAGTTTGAAATAATTAAACTCCTGCGAAGTAAACAGCAACATGTCTTCGGCAAATTTGCCAGCAAAGACCATGATTGGGTTGAGTGCTTGCACGGCAATCAGCTCAAACACGCCGCGCGACAAGCCGCAGTACATGGGATTTTCCTGTACTTTAGCGAAGCCTAACTCACTGGTCGTCATCTGGCGGTCAAGTGGCAGAGTAACGCCAAAGCCAGCAGCGCTACCCAGCGGGTTTTGATCGATGGCGGTGATGCTGTGTGCCACCAATTGCTGGAGGTCATGAAACGCATCGTGATATGAGCCAAGCCACATACTGACCGTGGTTGGCATGGCTTTTTGGGTGTGGGTGTAGCCAGGCATCTCGGTCTGGCCAATGACGGCAATTTTGCCAGCATAGGCCTGAGCGACTGCTTCCAGCTTTTTGGCTACTGCCTCAAGCTCCGTTTTGATAAATAGTCGCATCATCACCAAGGCTTGGTCATTGCGGCTTCGACCAGTATGAACCTTTTTGCCAATTGGTCCGAGTTTTTCTGTCAGATATAGCTCAATAGCGGTGTGGCCATCTTCGTGCTCGCTGGTGAGCGTGAAGGCACCAGTTTTCCACTCGTTCAGCAGCTCGTCCAAGGCGGCTGCCAATTGTTGATATTCGTCGCTGGTCAGCACGCCAATTTTTTCTAGCATGTGAGCATGCGCTTTGGTCGCGGTAATGTCGTGACCGAGTAAGTGCTGGTCCAATACCTGATCGTCACCAACGGTGTATGCCTCGACTAATGGATGAAGTGAGCCAGTTGCGGTTGATTGCCATAGTTTACTTGCCATATGAGTATGCTCCTTCAGCTGTTCGCTGACTTAATGAATATAATTCAATGAATCCGGCGGACGAATTCTGGTTGAATGCGTCGTTGGAATCAAACGTTGCAAGATTGATATCAAACAACGAATGTGGTGAGTC
>CAUSLL010000011.1:0-23548 GCA_963532835.1 uncultured Candidatus Saccharibacteria bacterium | reverse complement strand
GTGGCAAAGTATTGGGCGGCGGAGCGCAAGCTAGCGCTTCACGACCTCGAAAAAGCAGCGACCGATAACACGGTAACACTTTTTGGCTTGTAACAGTGGAGAAATATGCGAGAAAACAATACGGGTACGTACGACAAAGAAGTTAATGCGGCGTTGGAAGCTGCCTTGGAAAAGGCAAAGACGCTGAATTTTGAGACTACTCCTGTCGGTCGTGCTGACGAGCTTGCTACGTATCAAACTGCTGACGAGCTTACTACGCATCAAAATGCTGACACTCGTTCACTATCAAGTGCCGCCATGCGTGGCAGTACCGGTGAAAGTGAGGCATCAAGCTTAGCCGAGTCGATGGAAGCTCCACGCCTATTATTGATTGAATTTCCTAAACATCCCAAAGACCCCGTCGAAGCAGTGCGATATTCTAAGGAAATTGGTGAGTATCTGGCCAAAATGCGACAGACTGACTCTGTAACTAAAGCTGATTTTGAATTAGCAGCATAAGGAGGTTTGGCATATGAGTAAGATTCTTAAAAAAGCTGCAAGCCTGGTTTTTGCAGACGAGTCGGTGAAGCCGTTGATGCGAATCCGGCGTAAAGACCGACCAGCTAAGCCGCTGACCGAGCGACAATTGATTCAGATGGAGAGCCAAATTGGTGCGACGATTTTTGGTGATAAGCCTGAACATGTGCAGCGCCGAGAATTTTTCAACCTGGATAAGAAGACCTGGATTTGGTATGAAGAAGTGGTTGATGCTGACGGCAAAGTGAAAGAATTGACAACCAAATATGAGATCCAGGAAAAGGGCGTGTTGAAGGTCCAGCCAAACTATCAGTACAGCTACCTGGAAGGCGAGGAATTACACAACTTTGTCTTGGCGGTGAAAGAGTATTATGAGCGTGTTTCGCGCAAATTATATAAACAAGATCCAGACACTGGCAAACCTTTGCAGATGGTATAATAGATAACAGTGAATGATAATTTGATATATCTTGATCATGCGGCGGCAACGCCGATGGATCCGTTGGTGGTTGAGGCGATGCAGCCCTATTTTTCTGAGAAATTTTTCAATCCATCCAGTCCGTATGCTGCTGGTGTTGCAGTGAGGCGTGACTATCAAGCTGCTAAAGCGCGCACCGCCCAAGCTTTGGGCGTTGTCGCTGATGAACTGGTGATGACGGCCGGTGCTACAGAGTCGGTTAATTTGGCGTTTCAAGCGGCGCAGCAGACAACCTGCGTAGTTGCAGCCATCGAACATGCATCAGTCTTGTCGGCTGCTGGCCGCCACCGAGAACCAGTGCTGATTCGGCCGGATCGTAAAGGAATAATTTCTCCAGAAGCAGTGAAGCAAGCTCTTACGCCAGATGTCGGTTTTGTATCAATCGCCCTGGCAAATCATGAGCTAGGCTATGTGCAACCAATTGAAGAGATTGCTCGCGTCATTCAAGCAGAGCGGGAACGGCGTCGGTCTGCTGGAGAGGAGACACCGCTATACTTCCATACCGATGCATCTCAGGCGGCAGCGTTGTTGGACATAAAAGTAAAACGATTGGGCGTTGACTTGCTGACGCTCAGTGCGGCAAAAGTTTACGGACCAAAACAGGTTGGCCTGCTGTGGGTGCGCCCGGGCGTACATGTTGCGCCGACCATTGTAGGAGGTGGACAGGAGCTGGGTCTTCGCAGCGGTACAGAGAATGTTGCTGGGGTGGTTGGTTTTGCTGAGGCTTTGGAGCTGGCTGCCAAACGACGCAAAGCTGAAGTCAAGCGGCTACAGGGATTGCGTGATGGTATGATTCAGAAACTCAAGGCTGAACTACCGGAAATGATCATTTCGTCTGATCGCAAAAAGTCGTTGGCGAATTTTTTGAATATTTCTTTTCCGGGCTTGGATGCTGAACGATTGGTCTTTTTGTTGGAAATGCATGGTGTGATGGTGGCGACGGGTAGTGCCTGTGCCGCCAACTCCGGTACGCGTTCGCATGTGCTATCGGCTATCGGTTTGAGTGACTCAGATATTGATGGCAGTTTACGCATCACCCTCGGAAGGTTGAATGATGAAACAGCGGTTATCCGAGCGGCCGAACTGATCATCCAATCAGTGCGAAAAGAGCAGGAGAGGATGCGATGATTCATCGATTGATTGGACTGGCTGTTGTTGTGGTGGTGATTATCATTGGCTTGACAATGTATTTAGCGCCAGATGATTTGGCGAAGTGTTCTGGCCCTGGCTCCGGTGAGTGTGCGGCGGCTGACGCCATCGTGGCGGTTTCTGGTGGCGATACTGATGCGCGGACTGACGAAGCAATTCGTTTATATAAGCAGAAATGGTCGTCGCTACTCATCATGTCGGGTGCGGCAGCTGATAAGACGGGCTTGTCCAATGCTGAGGCTATGAAGCGTCGAGCATTGTCGCAGGGTGTGCCAGATAAGCATATTATCATTGAAGACCATTCTGAGACGACAAAACAAAATGCAGTTGAAGTAAAATCAGTTATCACTGCTCGCAAAATGAAGCGTATCATTTTGGTGACTAGTGGTTATCATATGCAGCGAGCTCGGTCTGAGTTTGCGGCGCAGGTGCCTGGGGTGGAAGTACTGTCACACCCAGTCAGTCGTGATAAGCATTGGGGTGATCTCTGGTGGCTAACGCCGTGGGGCTGGTGGCTGGCAGTTGGTGAATTGATCAAAATTGGCTTGTTTACCATCGGGGGAACACGCTGATGGCTCGGGTGTTTGTTGGTATGTCGGGCGGCGTTGATTCGTCAGTGGTGGCAGCACTATTGGTTGAGCAAGGTCACGACGTGACCGGCGTCTATATGAAAAATTGGTCGGAAGATTTGCCGGGTATGCACTGTCCGTGGGCTGAGGATGTGGCTGACGCCAAGCGCGTGGCGGTGGGGCTGGGGATCGATTTTCAGGTGTTTGATTTCCAGAAAGAATACAAGCAAAATGTCGTTGACTATATGATCCGCGAATACCAAGCGGGTCGCACACCAAATCCTGATGTGATGTGTAATCAAGAGGTGAAGTTTAAGTTGTTTTTAGAGGCGTCGTTGGCTGCGGGTGCGGAGTATATTGCGACGGGACATTATGCCAGGACGAACGAGGGGCGTTTGCTTCGGGCTCACGATGACAACAAAGACCAAACCTATTTTCTCTACCGGGTGACGTCGGAGGCACTCGCAAAGACCATGTTCCCGCTGGGTGATTTTACCAAGGCTGAGGTGCGCGAGATGGCCAAAGAGCGGGGGTTGTGGACTGCTAGTAAAAAGGAATCGATGGGTATTTGCTTTGTTGGGCAAGTGGGAATTCGTGAGTTTTTGTCAGAATATGTCGAGACGAGTCCGGGCGATATCATCGATCAACAAACAGGTGTAGTTGTTGGTAGGCATGACGGCGCAATATTTTATACGCTGGGGCAGCGGCATGGTCTAAATATTGGTGGCGGCTTGCCGTACTATGTGGTCGGTAAAGACATGGCAAAGAACGAAGTTTACGTGTCGCGCTCAATTGATAATGAAAATCTCTGGCGTAAAGAGTTGACACTGGCTGACGTTCACTGGATTGGCCAGCCGCTAAAAGACGGCGCCTATCAGGTTCGGGTGCGACACCGAGCGCCATTGATTGATGCGGAAGTTGCGCGCATGAACGACGCTGGCGAGAAGGTGACGGTGAAGCTGGCTGAGCCGCAGCGTGCCGTCGCACCAGGCCAATCAGCCGTGCTATATGACGGCGAGGAATGTTTGGGCGGCGGGATTATCCAAACAGATTGACGCATCGAGTAAAATAGTGTACACTGGTACAGAATAAGAATTAACCTAAGAGTGTAAGAGAAGGAATAAGATAATTATATGTTAGCAATTCGTTTGCAACGTTTGGGTCGCAAGGGCTACCCAGTCTACCGTCTAGCTGTACAGGAAGCGCAGCGCCACCCATCAAGCGGTCGCGTTGTCGCCTATGTTGGTAGCTACAATCCACACACAAAAGTAGCAAATATTCAGGTTGAATTAGCACAAAAATATTTGGACAATGGTGCTCAGCCAACACCACGTGTTGTTAAGTTGTTGAAAGAAGCTGGTGTCAAGTTGCCAAAGTGGGTTAAAGAACCAGCTGCTGACAAGCACAAAGCCATCCGTAACCCGGAAAAATTACGCAAAAACCAGCCGAAAGAAGAAGCTCCAGTTGAAGAGCCAGTAGAAGAATCCGCTGAATAATCATTTGAGCTATTTGAAATCGCCTCGTTTTGGGGCGATTTTATGTTGTGCTATAATTAACAGATATGAAAGCTCAAGATATCCGTAAAAAATACCTCGATTTTTATAAAAGCAATGGTCATGCTGTTGTCAATCGAGCACCGCTGGTGTTGCACAACGACCCAACTACGCTATTTACCGGCTCTGGTATGCAGCCGATGATTAGTTATTTGTTGGGCGAGGCCAAGCACCCTGAGGGTAACCGTATCGTTGACAGTCAGACTTGTTTGCGCGCCCAAGATATCGATGACATTGGCGACAATCGTCATACGACGTTTTTTGAGATGCTCGGTAACTGGAGTTTGGGCGATTATTTCAAACAAGAGCAGATCAATTGGATGTGGCAATTCTTGTCCGAAGAGGTTGGGCTGGACATGAATCGTGTTTACGTCACCTGTTACATCGGTGATGAGCGCTATAATATCCCGAAAGACACTGAGGCGGCGGAAATTTGGGCGGAACTATACGAAAAAGCAGGTTTAAGTAGCGGTCAAGCTGATATCGGCTCAGAAGAAACTGGTTATGCGCGCGGTATTAAACCAGGTGAGCGGATTTTTTACTATGATGGCAGCAAAAACTGGTGGAGTCGCAATGGCGGGCCGGAAACTACGCCAATTGGGGATCCATGCGGGCCGGATAGCGAGATGTTTTATGAGTTCACCTCGGTTGAGCATGACGCGCGTTTTGGCGAGCATTGTCATCCAAACTGTGACTGTGGACGCTTTATGGAGATTGGCAACAACGTCTTTATGGCCTACAAAAAGGTGGTCGATGGCGTATTTGAGCCACTAGAAAAACCAAATATCGACCATGGTTCGGGCCTGGAGCGTATCGCGGCGGCGGCTATCGATGATCCAGATGTCTTTAAAATTAGCTTGATGTGGCCGATCATTGAAAAACTAGAGCAGTTGAGTGGCAAGCAATACGAAGAACATACTGAAGCTATGCGGGTGATCGCTGACCATTTGCGAGCGGCGACGTTTTTGGCGGTTGATGGTTGCGTGCCAAGTAACAAGGAGCAGGGCTATGTGATGCGCCGTTTGTTGCGCCGGGCGATTCGTTTTGCGCACGAATTGGGCATTCAGGATGCATTTTTCGAGGAAATTGTGCCGGTCATCGCTGATTTGTATATTCAAGATTTCCCAGAGGTGGCCGAACAGCGTGACAAGATTATCATTACACTGATGAAAGAAGAAAAAGCCTTTGCTCGTACGTTACTTAAGGGTACGAAGCATTTGTTGAGCTTTATTGCTGATGGATTGACGGGTCAAGAAATATTCACCATGCATGATACGTATGGCTTCCCATATGAACTGAGTGTCGAGATTGCCAAGCGTCATCATATTCAGCTCGCGGCAGATTGGAAGGCGGAATTTGATGCCTGTATGGCGGAGCAGCGTAAGCGTTCTCAAACTGCTGCCAAAGGTACATTTAAAGGTGGGCTGGAAGGTCAGACTATGGCACACCGTCGACTGCATACGGCGAATCATCTGATGTACGCAGCACTAAGGCGAGTATTGGGCGACCACGTCATGCAACGCGGCAGTAATATCACTGCTGAACGTCTGCGGTTTGACTTTAACAATGACGCCAAAGTTACGCGTGAACAGCTGGATGAGGTGGAGAGGTTGGTTAATGGTTGGATTGAGGCAGACTTGCCTGTTAGCTATACTGAATACCCAACCGAGGAAGCTTTCAACATGGGCGCGGTTGGTGCCTTTGGTGACCGCTACGGCGATACTGTCAAGGTTTATCAGATGGGAGAGGGTGACCAGCGAGTCAGCTTCGAAATTTGCGGTGGTCCGCACGTGGACCACACTGGTCAATTGGCTCAGGATGATGACGGCACACCAAACGGTAAACGATTTAAGATAATCAAAGAAGAATCCAGCTCTGCCGGTGTGCGACGCGTAAAAGCCGTACTAAAATAGGCTATAAAGTTTGCTCAAAAAGCGTCAGCAGTATATAATTTAGAGTATGGTACTAAAAGACTTGCTCAAAAAAACCGACAAAGAAGAACGAGATCTACTAGTTAGCCTAGATATTGGTACAGAAGCTGTTAAGGCTTTGATCGCTGAAGTGCGAAATGATGCCATTGAAGTTATTGGTGTTGGTCGCAAGCAGCAAGAATTGGGTGATATGCACTCTGGAGCGATCGCCGACATATCTGGTGTGGTTGCCAACTGTGAAGCAGCCCTGGCTGAAGCTGAGGAAAAGGCGGGCGTCCAAGCGCGACGCGTCGTGATTGGCATCGCTGGAGAATTAGTCAAAGGTATGACGAACACCATCCGCTATCGTCGTCCGCAGCCAGAACGAGCGTTGGACGTTGCCGAGATGGAATTTATCATCGAAAAAGTTCAGGAGCGAGCACAAGGTAAAGCTCAAGCGCAGATCGCGTTGGAAACTGGCAATGAAGACGTCGAAGTAAAGTTGGTCAACTCGGCCCTGGTGAGCTTGCACATTGATGGCTATAAGGTGTCAAATCCAATCGGTTTTCAGGGTAAAGACGTGGCAGTGCAAATCTATACTGCGTTTGCGCCAATGGTGCACATCGGTGCGCTGGAAAAGGTGGCTGATGAGTTGGCGCTAGAGCTGATAGCGGTAGCGGCTGAGCCATTTGCGGTCAGTAGAAGCGTGCTGGGGACAGATGCTAACAGTTCGTTTACTGCAATTTTAGCAGACGTTGGTGGTGGAACGACTGACATTGCCGTGGTTAATGACGGCGGTGTTGAAGGCACGAGGATGTTTGGCATCGGTGGTCGCAGTTTCACTAGGACGATTGCCACGGAGCTTGATCTCAGTTATAAAGATGCTGAAAAACTCAAACTCAACCTCGGTCATGAGTACGTTAAACCGTCGGTTAAGAAACGACTTGATAGTGCGATTGATAAGACGCTTGATGTGTGGCTATCTGGAGTAGAATTGGCGTTGAGCGAATTTGATAGTGTTGATCATTTGCCAAATAGGATTTTACTGTGTGGTGGAGGCGCCAGCTTGGAAAAATTGGTTGATGCCCTGGGTAGTGAACCATGGTACAAAGAGCTACCATTCACGAAAAAACCAGTGGTGCAGCGCATCAAACCATCTGAGGTGGTCGGTATTACTGATACAACAGGTGATATCACCGACCACACATTTGTGACAGCGATGGGCTTGCTGCGCGTAGGATATGATACAATGGTAAGTGGCCAAGATGCTCATGGCTTAATGGATAAAATTAATCGATTACTTAAAATATAAATGAACAAAGATGTTATCTATATCGATGTTGAAGACGATATCACCAACATCGTCAGCAAGATAAAAGATTCAAAGGCGCGCATCGTTGCATTGGTGCCTCCTAAACGGGTTGGTATATTGCAGAGCGCGGTCAATATGAGATTATTAAATCGTGCGGCGGAAAATGCCGAGAAGCGCATCGTGTTGATCACCGGTGACCAGGCCCTGAGTGGCTTGGCGGCCGCAGCTCGCATTCCGGTTGCTAAGACATTGCAGTCTCGCCCAGAGATTGCGGAAATTCCAGCCATCGATGTTGATGATGGCGATGATGTGATTGACGGTAGTGAGATACCGGTCGGTGAATTGGCTGATAAGGCGACGCCAAAAGCACGAAATAAGGCTGATGATGCTATCGATGCAGCTATAGCCGAGGATGAAAAGCCAACAAAGTCAGCAAAACCTGCTAAGCCAGCAGGCAAAGGTAAGCCAAAAGTCCCAGATTTTAATGTTTTCCGTAAGAAGCTAGTCCTGATTGGCGGTGGTATTGCTCTGTTTATTGTATTCATAGTTTGGGCGATTTGGTTTGCGCCACATGCTACAGTCGTGATTACAGCTAAAACGACCACTTCTACGGTTGATAAATCCGTTACGTTAAAGCAGGACGGAAAGGTTGATGCTGCTAACAATATCGTCAAGTCGTTGCGTCAAGAACAAAAGAAGGATATTTCCGTCGATTTCACCCCTACGGGTAAGAAGAAAGTTGGTGAAAAAGCCAGCGGTAGCATGAAGCTAGTTCGAACATCAGTATCAAGCTTGACGATCACTATCCCAGCTGGAACGTCATTCTCTTCTGGTGATTATACCTTTGTTAGTACTGAGCCAGCTACCTTGTCTGGCACATCAATTGGTCCTGGCGGCGTCATCCAGTCTTCGGCCACTGTGCAGGTGCAAGCAACTCAAGTCGGTAGTGAATACAACCTATCTTCACGCAGCTATTCGTCGAACGTCAGTGGTTTTTCGGCAGTAGGCTCTTCTATGAACGGCGGCTCAAGTCGTGAAGTCACGGTGGTGTCAGCCGCTGATGTCGCCAAAGCCAAAGCCAAACTTGATGCGCAAAAAGATCCGTCGCTACAGTCAGCAGTCAAAGCACTGTTCCCGTCTTCAAGCATCGTCATCAATGAAAGTTATCAAGAAGCTCGTTCAAATCCGACGCCTTCAGTGGCGGTTGATCATGAAGCCAGCGGTACCGTTCAGTTGAAAACAACGGTGACAGCCAGTATGCAGGGTATTGATCGCTCTGATATGAAGCAGTTCTTGGAGGACACGCTCAAGAAAGAAATTGGCAGCAAGAGAAACCAAAAGATCTATAATGATGGGTCAAATGAGGTAAAATTTGCGCAATACAGTGAGCGCAATAATGCCGTGCAAGTTCGATTAACCGCAAATGCGAAGATTGGCCCAGAGATTGATGAGCACAAAGTCAAAGAACAGGTCAAGGGTCGGAATTATGGCGATGTTCAGTCGAGCCTTGAATCAATCGAAGGCGTGCAAGATGTTGACACGAAATTCTCACCGTTTTGGGTACGCACTGTGCCGAATAATGACAAACATATTAGTATAGAATTTAAATTGGATAATGGCCGGTAAGAATTTGCTGGCACTAGACGTCGGTGAACGACGAATTGGTTTGGCCATGGCTGACACGTCGGTCAGAATTGCTGTGCCGTTTGGTTGGCTGGAAAATAATGATGAGATTTTTACCAAATTGGCTGAAACAGTACTGCGCCATGATATTGACATCATTGTCGTTGGCTATCCTCGCAATCAGTCAGGAGAGCCAACCAAACAGACAGCATTTGTAGAGCAGTTTGTTGATGGTTTCTCTGAGATTGAGCTTGATGCTGAGTTGGTCTATCAGGATGAGTCGCTCAGTAGCGTTGAAGCTGAGCGTCGGTTAGGTCGCGTTAAAGATAAAGGTGAAATTGACGCTGAGGCTGCCAGTATTATTTTGCAGGATTATTTGGAGGTACGTTATGCAGATTCGTAAGTCGAGAAAATGGATGATTATAGTAGCTAGTTTGGTGGCGGTGCTTGGCCTGTCTGCTGCGGCTGGAGCTGGTTGGTACCTATACAATCTTTCGGCGGTGAACTCAGGTGATCAAGCGGTAACGCGAGTCAATATCACCAGTGGCATGACGGCTCCTCAAGTGGCATCTGCTTTGGAGGAGAAGAAACTCATCCGCAGCCGATATGCGTTTTTGGGATATATCAAATTGAAACGAATTGATGCTCGGTTTAAGGTGGGTGTATACGTCGTTAAACCATCGCAATCAACGCCCGAGATCATCAAACATCTCATCAATGGTCAATCTGACGAGGTGGCTGTTCGCTTCTATCCTGACGGCACACTACGAGGAAAAGACTACCGCTCGGTCGAGAGTGCCCTTAAGAAGGCTGGATATAATGACGCCGATATTGAAGGCGCCCTTAAGGCCGACTATGACAGCTATGTCTTCAAATCACGCCCGGCAGGGGCTGACCTTGAAGGGTTTGTCTATGGCGATACGTATTTTATGAGCGGTGACGCAACTGCCAAATCAGCAATTCAGCGAGCATTGGCGGAGTTTGACCAAGTGGCCAGGAAGAATAATTTGGAAGAAAAGTTCAAAAAACGCGGATTGACGCTCTATCAGGGCATAACTCTCGCTTCCATTGTCCAGAAAGAATCAATTGGCTGCGGTGTGGGCACCGAGGTTTGTGAAGACCAGCGGAAGATTGCTAGCGTGTTTTACAACAGAATGAAAGCAGGTATGAATTTGGGCTCAGATGTAACCTACCAGTACGCGGCTGATAAGCTGGGTGTCGCCCGTGATACGCAGCTGGATTCTCCGTATAATACTCGAGTACACAAAGGGTTGCCGCCGGGACCGATAGCTACTCCCGGGCTAAGTGCACTGAATGCGGTTGCTGACCCGGCACAGACAGATTACCTCTTTTTCCTCAGTGGCGATGATAATATAACCTATTTTGCTAAAACAGATGCCGAGCACACTGCTAATACCAAGGCGCATTGTCATCAGAAGTGTCAGCAATCTTGACAAAATGTATTTTCTAAAAATGTTTTGACTTAAATGTCAATATAGACTATAATAGATGTCAGCTTAACCGTGAACAGTTAACTCTGTTTTTAGCTGTCGAGGGTTGAGCCTACCAAAACGGTCGTACGGATACAGCACAAAACTAATCGTTTATGAAATATCACTAATTATTAGGTCGACAACGTATCCTGTTCTATTGCGAGAAGAAAGACTCATTATGGTAGTAGCACTGGTGGTAACGCCAATGCAGGAGAACGATTATTCGTAACACATCAAAGACTCGACAGAGTCGTCTAGCGCGAGTACGGTCAGCTTCTATCTATGTAGCCCTATTTGCACTTATTGTTTCATTTTTGACTATTAATAATTATCATCAGGGGACCGGGGTTACTGGAGTGGAGGTTTCTGCCCAAGAGTCTCAGGTTGCTAACCCAAATCCAAAGTCTACAACCACAAGTAAGGAAAAAATGTCAGTCGATCAATTAGAGGTGGCTGACGCTGTCGCTAGTTTAGCAGAGGCTACTGATTTACCATCTGCTGGTGATTTGCGTGAAGCAACTACTTCTTTGCAAATCCAGAAGCAGTTAGCTCAAACTGACGCAGAGGTTATCTCTAAGCCGCAGCTTATCCAACCGGAGACGTCGTCTCAGCGTGGTATTACTGAATATGTTACTAAGCCGGGTGATGATTTAGCTAAAATTGCTGCTAAATTCAAAATCTCAGCCCAGACACTGCGTTGGGCGAACAATATGACCTCTGACGCTGTTGAACCGGGTAGGACACTGTTGGTACCACAAGTTGATGGTGTGGTTTACACTGTCAAGGAAGGCGATACCATCGCAGCTATCGCTTCAAAGTATAAGGTTGATGCTGAGCGAGTTTTATTGTACAACTCACTGGACCGCGTAGCGCAGCCAACAGTCAATACGCGTATCGTCTTGCCTGGTGGTGAGCTGCCAGAGACAGAACGCCCAGGTTATGTTGCACCGCGTGGTGGCCGAAGTAGTGGTCATTCTAGTTATGGTAGCGTGAGCTACGGCAATGTTGCTGCTTCTGTTGGTAACCGATACGCACCAGGTAACTGTACATGGTACTCATATGAGCGACGCTTGGCACTTGGTCGTCCAATTGGTAGCTTCTGGGGTAACGCCAATACTTGGGCTGCGAGTGCACGTGCTGCTGGTTTTACGGTCAACAAGACGCCAGCTCCGGGTGCTATCTTCCAGAGCTCAGGTGGCTACTACGGACACGTTGGAATCGTTGACAGGGTTGAGAACGGTCGGGTGTTTGTGAGTGACATGAACTTTGCTGGCTATAATGTCATCACTCACCGTGAGTTGACCAACCCAGGTGCTTACAACTACATTCATTAATATAAGTATTGAGATAATCACAAACGCTCCTGTATATTCAGGGGCGTTTTGCTATAATAAAGATATGTTTGTAGATACAGCGAAAGTGTTAGTACGAGCTGGCAAGGGCGGTAATGGCGCGGTCAGTTTTCGGCATGAGAAATATGTTGACAAGGGTGGTCCTGATGGTGGTGACGGCGGACGCGGCGGTGATGTGGTGTTTTTGGCGACCAAAGATCTGAATACGCTGCTGAATTTTCGCTACAAGCCAGAACTAAAAGCAGAGAATGGCGGTGACGGCAGCAAGCGCAACAAGCGTGGCAAAAGCGGTTCACCGCTGGTCGTCAAAGTGCCGATGGGTACGTTGGTCAAGCGTGACGGCAAGGTGGTGGCAGACTTGACGGCAGATCAGCAACAAGCAGTTGTTGCCCGCGGTGGTGACGGTGGTTTTGGCAATGCGCACTTTACGTCCAGCACGCGCCAAGCGCCAAAGATTGCTGAACTTGGTGAGGCGGGTGAAGAGTTTGAGGCTGAGTTGGAATTGAAATTATTGGCCGACGTCGGTTTGGTTGGCTTCCCTAACGCTGGTAAATCGACATTTTTGAGCGTGGTTTCCAACGCCCGACCAGAAATCGCCAACTATGAATTTACGACCTTGACGCCAAATCTGGGTGTGGCGGATGTTGATGATGGCTCAATTTTGATTGCCGATATTCCGGGGCTGATTGAAGGCGCTTCGGAGGGCAAAGGCTTGGGCGACCAGTTCCTGCGCCACGTTGAGCGTACAGCCGTGTTGCTGCATATGATTGACGCGTATAGTGACGACCCGGCGGAAAAATATCAGACCATTCGCCGCGAGCTGGAAAAATATTCCGAAGAATTGGCGACTCGTCCAGAGATTATCGCTTTGACGAAATGTGAAGGACTGGATGATGAGATTATTGCCATGCAATCAACGGCACTCCAAAATGTAGCCAACGGTTCACCAGTGCTGGCGATTTCGTCGCAGACACATGCCGGCGTGACCGAACTCCTGCGTTTGCTGCGCCGTGAAGTTACAGACTATCGAGCGCGGGAAGCTGAGTTGATTGAAGAAGAAGGCGATGAGTTGCCAGTCATTGCTTTGGATGCGCAAGCAGCATCTGATGCCTGGACGGTAGAGCGGGTGGTTGGCGTGGAACCTGACAACGTCAACGATGAAGAGACGATTAGCTTCATCATCCACGGGGCTAAAATTGAAAAGTTTGCTCGCCGCACTAACTTTGACCAGTTTGAATCAGTCAATCGCCTGCGCGACATCATGCGAAAAATGGGCATCGCTCACGAACTCATCCGTCAGGGCGCAGTCGGTGAGACCGTAGTGCAGATCGGTGAATCGATGCCGTTTACGCTGGTCGAGCAATAGCTTGACATCGTCAATAGTGGTATAATTAGGTATAAATCGCTAATCAGACGGGGAGGTATCATGGGTAATAGTAACACAGAGCGGCAGATGACTGTACCGAGCTATTGGGAGATCGGGCGACTGGAAAACAAAATTGCATATAAATCAAATCGAGAGGCCACCGTAGGGACAGTTGGGGCTGTCGGGTTGACCTCGTTGGAACTTGCGTTTGCTCCTGCGGTACGTCGTTATCATTTTGGTCCCAACGTCCGGAGACATGTGGCTTTTAAAGACGCACAGAACGATATTCTCAGGGCGTTGAGGGGTGAGGAGCCGCTCAGCGGTGATCATTATTTGAAAAATCAGCCTAAAGAATACGTCGGGCGCCTAGCGGTAGAAGTTCGTAAGGAGGAAATTACGTCACTGCTCGATGGGCCAGTTGGTAAATTGACACAGTATGTATTGGCTGGCTTGAAGAAGAAACAGTTTGGTTCTGAAAAAGCGGCTGGATATTATGCTGACTGGCTTGACGCAACGAAGGCCGACTATGTGAGGCCAGAGGAACAACCTGCGTTGAGCGCGGAAGAATTGAAGAAAATTTATCGTAAACTGGGCAGGGCGTACAATGTGCATTTGGCCCTGGCGGGTGCTGAGCTGCGCACTCCTGATGTATCTGATGATTTTGGGGAGAACGTTGGACAGTTGATTGCATTAAACCATCTGGAATCGCGCTGGAAAGACGGCAGGATTCATGTGCCAGAAGAGGTACTGAAAGAAGCGTGGGTTGACCCTCAGGCGTCAGTGGACGAGACTCTTCGCTTACCTATCATTAGGGAATGGAGAGATGATACGCGCTCGGATGCTGCAAAGGCGTTGAAGCTGGATGTGTACAATTTGTTGCACGGAGAAAAAGATCTCATGCCTGGTCCTGAGTATGCTAAACGACTTCTTGCTCGAGAAGCGATGGCGGCAATTAACAACGATTAATAATCATGGCGCAAACATTCTTCTTCTACGACCTCGAAACTAGCGGACTAAACCCGCGACAAGACCGCATTATGCAGTTTGCGGGGCAGCGGACGGACATGAATCTCGAGCCGATCGGCGAGCCGTATAATCTACTGGTGACGCTGAATGATGATACCTTGCCGAGTCCTGACGCGTTGATGGTGACTGGCATCACGCCACAAAAAACGGTCGAGGAGGGATACGCCGAAGCGCAGTTTGCGCGGATGTTGAGTGAGGAAATTTTCACGCCAGGCACCATCGCGGTTGGCTTTAATAACATTCGGTTTGATGACGAATTTATCCGCCATGTGTTGTGGCGCAATTTCCATGACCCGTACGAGTGGGGCTGGAAAGACGGTCGCTCGCGTTGGGATATGCTGGATGTGGTGCGATTAACGCGGGCACTGAGGCCGGAAGGAATCAATTGGCCGCTTGATGCTAAAGGTGAGCCAAGCAACCGCCTGGAATTGATCACCAGCGCCAATGGCATTGCGCACGAAAATGCTCACGATGCTTTGGCAGACGTAACGGCGCTGATTGCCGTGACGAAACTGATCAAGCAAAAACAGCCGCAGCTGTATGATTACTTGCTGAAAATGCGTGACAAAAAATTAATCCAGCAACTGGTCAATGTGGATGACAAAAAACCGTTTGTTTACGCCAGCGGGCGCTACGATAAGGAATTTGCCAAAACCACGGTGGCCTTTCCACTGACGACCAGTCGAAACAGCGGTGTGGTCGTCTATGACCTGCGGTACGATCCAACGCCGTTTGTTGGGCTGAGCCAAGAGGAGTTGGCCAAGAAAATCTTTGCTTCCTGGGAGGAGCGGCAAGCTGAGGACTTCGTCAAATTGCCAGTCAAAGAATTGCAGTATAATCGCTGTCCGGCGGTAGCGCCGCTGGGCGTGCTGGAGCAGGGCGACGGCTGGCAGAAAATTTCGCTTAGCGCAGAGGTTATCCAGAAGCATCAAAATATTTTACTGAACTACCCGGATTTTGCTGAAAAATTGCGCAGTATTTTTGAAAACAAGCCAGCCTTCAAAAAACTGCCTGACCCAGAAGCGCAGTTATATGATGGCTTTTTGAACGACCGTGACCGCCTGCGGGTAGAAGCGGTGCGCAATGCCGATGAGCGTGAGCTAGCTGATTTTCATCCAGAGTTTCAGGACGAGCGGTTGGCGCCACTGCTGCTGCACTACAAAGCACGTAACTTTCCACGCTCGCTCAGCGAAGATGATCTGGCGCAGTGGGAAGCATGGCGGGCCCAACACCTGCAGGCACAACTACCACAATTTATGGCGTCTCTACAGCGTTTAGTGCCGACAGCAACTGACGAACAGCAGTTCATTTTACAGGAACTACAGTTGTGGGTAGAAGCGGTGCTGCCTATCGTTTAGGTCAAAGATGGAGCGAGCTTTTGGGCGCTTACGCGGGCGTTTGGCTCGCTGATTTCGGCCTTCTCGGCTTCATGCGCCAGATAGACAAATAGCAAGGTTAGGTCATGGCTCTGGTACAACACGCTGTTGTTTATGTGTTTTCGGGAAATGTATTGGATGAGTTCTTTGATATCGTCAAATGATACCGGAATGGCTGCTCGCAAAATGCGGCAGATTGGCACAAGGGCGACCCAGAAAATGATCATGGAGGTAGCTGACAAATTAACGTTCAAAAACGGAAGCTTGCCAAGGAACACGAACATACAAAGCTGGTCAAATAGCACTGGTGTGATGAAAACCACACCAACAAGTAGTAGTAAGTAAACACTCAACCTCCGCATATATAGTAACTGTAACAGATAAAAGCTTGACTTGCAATCATAAGCAATATGTGGTGATGTATAATACAATATTTAGGCAATGTCTGGAAAAAAAGATAAAAAACCGGTATAATAGAGCGGCTATGCCGGAGGTTATTCGAGTTAAAGGTGCTCGCGAGCACAATCTGAAAAATGTTAGCGTGGAATTGCCGCGCGATAAGTTCGTGGTCATTACTGGCCTGAGTGGTTCAGGCAAATCAAGTCTGGCGTTTGATACGATTTATGCTGAGGGCCAGCGCCGTTATATGGAGAGCTTGAACTCGTATGCTCGGCAGTTTTTGGGAACGATGGATAAACCCGATGTTGATAGCATCGATGGCTTGAGTCCAGCTATTTCGATTGACCAAAAATCAACCAGCCGCAATCCACGCTCAACGGTAGCGACGGTGACTGAGATTTACGACTATTTGCGACTGTTGTTTGCGCGCATTGGTGTGCCACACTGCCCAATTTGTGGCAAAGAAGTCTCGCGACGTACCACTGAAACCATTATTCAAGAAATCATCAAGCAGTACGACGGACGCCGGATTTTACTATTGGCGCCAATCGTCAAAAATAAAAAAGGTGAATTTGCGCACATTCCTGAGCAGTACCGTCGGTTGGGTTATGCTCGCGTCAGGGTTGATGGTGTGGTGTATGCCCTGGATGAGTTTCCGGAATTGCAAAAGAGCTATAAGCACTCAATTGAGCTGGTAGTTGACCGCTTGGCGTTGAATAGTGAATTGGCCGGTCGCTTGTCTCAGAGTGTGGAGCAAGCGTTAGAATTGGGCCAGGGAATTGTCGAGGTTTTGGACGCTGATGATGATCAGGTGCGGACGTTTTCTCAGAGATATGCGTGTGTTGATCACCCTGAAGAAGATATTCCAGAGCTGGAGCCGCGATTGTTTAGTTTTAATGCACCACAGGGAGCCTGTCCAAGCTGCACTGGTTTGGGTAGTCGCATGGAAATTGACCCAGAGTTGGTGTTTAATGACAATTTGACCATCGCCGAAGGCGCCATCAGACCTTACAACCGCGTCAATGTCGACAATTTCTATATGAAAAAAATCATGGCTGTAGCAGAGGCCCATGGCTTTAGCGTGCGAACTCCTGTCAAAAAACTGTCTAATGAAGCTAAACAGACGATTTTGTATGGAACAGGGGCGCAGAAATATCGCATTGAGCTTGGTAATGGTCGGCATTATGACACGACTTATGAGGGAGTTATTCCGAACCTGGAGCGTCGACATCGCGAGACTGATAGCGAGTTTATGCGCAAAGACATTGAACGATTTATGCGCGAACGAGCCTGCTATGTCTGCAAGGGCGCTCGTCTTAAGCCAGTGGTCTTGGCGGTGACGGTTCATGGGCTGAATATTGTTGATATTTGTGATCTGGGCGTTGACGATGCGTTGGATTTGTTTACTCACAAGCTCAAATTGACGGAACAGGAAACGACGATTGCGAGGCTGATATTAAAGGAAATCAATGCGCGGTTAGGCTTCATGAGTAATGTCGGTTTGAACTATTTGGAGCTGGGCCGAGCAGCTAACACCTTGAGCGGTGGAGAAGCTCAGCGCATTCGGCTGGCTACCCAAATTGGTTCCGGTTTGCAGGGGGTGCTGTATGTTCTGGACGAACCATCCATTGGGTTACATCAGCGAGATAATGATAGGCTGATTGATACTCTGAAGCGCTTGCGTGATCTTGGTAATACGGTGCTGGTGGTGGAGCATGATGAAGATACCATTCGCCAAAGTGACTTTTTGGTCGACATGGGACCAGGGGCTGGCTCAAAGGGTGGACAAATTGTTGCCATGGGAGCGCCTGAGGAAGTAGCGAAAAATCCAGACAGTATCACTGGTCGGTACCTGAGTGGTGCAGAGAAAATTGCAGTACCAAAAAAGCGCAGGAAGCCAAATCAAGATCAGCAGCTCATAGTGCGTGGTGCTCAGGAAAATAATTTGAAGAATATTGACGTGGCATTTCCTTTGGGATTAATGACGGTGGTGTCTGGCGTGTCCGGTAGTGGTAAGTCAACATTGGTTAATGACATTGTAGCGAGGGAGCTGGCGGCTCGCCTCAACCGGTCCCAAGTAGTGCCAGGCAAGCACGACCGCATCAAAGGCATTAAACTGTTAGACAAAGCGATTGTGATTGACCAGTCACCAATTGGTCGCACACCGCGTTCCAACCCAGCCACCTACACGGGTATTTTTACGCCAATTCGTGAATTATTTGCTGCCACGCCAGAAGCTAACGTTCGTGGTTACAAAGCAGGCCGATTTAGTTTTAATGTCAAGGGTGGCCGCTGTGAGAATTGTCAGGGTGATGGTGTGATAAAAATTGAAATGCACTTTTTGCCAGATGTGTATGTGGTTTGTGATGAGTGTAAAGGTAAGCGGTACAACCGTGAAGCGTTGGAAATTACCTACAAAGGACGCACTATTTCTGATGTGTTGGAAATGACAGTAGAGCAAGCGGCCGAATTCTTTGACAACATCCCATCTATTCATCGAAAACTTGAGACGTTGGTGGAAGTTGGCTTGGGTTATATTCGTTTGGGTCAGCCAGCAACCACCTTTTCGGGCGGTGAAGCGCAGCGCATCAAATTGGCGACTGAACTCTCCAAGCGCTCGACGGGTAAAACCATGTATATTTTGGATGAGCCAACCACTGGGTTGCATTCGGCTGACGTTAAGCGATTGTTGGGGATTTTGCATAAGCTTGTCGAAGGCGGAAATAGCATGATTGTAATTGAGCATAATTTGGACGTTATCAAATCAGCAGACTGGATCATTGATATGGGTCCAGAAGGTGGTATGGGCGGCGGGACGGTTGTCACCAGCGGAACGCCAGAAGACATTACCAAAAACGCAGATTCGTTCACGGGCAAATATCTCAAGCCATTGCTTACATAAGATGGACTCTCGAGTTTAGATGAATTACTTGCGCTTTTTAGCAGCCGACTTTGGCTGTTTGTCTTTTGAAAACAGGACAGATAACTGTTTTTTGAGGGCTGCTTTGGTGGATTCTTGCTTGAGCGCGTGAATGATCATTGGCAGGACTGACAGGAAAATGATAATCAGGGCAGCGACCTCAACGTTAATGCCAGCTTCAGTCAGTGCCTTGCCAGCAAAGAATCCCAGGTAAGTGAACAGCGAAGCCCATAAAATGCCACCAATGACGTTGAAGAGCAAGAAGGTTCGATAATGCATTTTACCTGCGCCGGCTACAATCGGAGCAAACGTGCGCACAACTGGTACAAATCGCGCCAGAATCACCGTGATAGCACCATGTTTTTCATAAAACTTCTCAGCCTGGATGAGATATTGACGTTTGAATAAGCGCGAGTTCTTTCGCTCAAATAATTTCCGGCCTACCTTGTGACCGAAGGTGTAACCGACTGAGTCTCCGGCAATGGCCGCGATGATAAGTAAAAGCACGAATATCGAAATGTCAATTGGCAAAATGTGTTGTTGTATCATATAACCAGCAGTGAATAGTAGGCTATCGCCAGGGAAAATAAACCCAAACAATAGGCCTGACTCGGCAAATACAACGAATAAAACGGCGATAATGCCAAAGTGAATAATAAAATCTACAAAAGCGTGCATCATGGATAATCATTATAGGACAAAAAACAGTAGTTGACAATTTGACAGGACGAAATCGCTCATGCTACACTGGTGGCAGGTAGTTTTAATACACACAACTGAGGAGAGGGAGAAAAATAGGGATGGTACGTCTTCGTATATCAAGAAGGAATCAACGTGTCGCCAAACTAGCAATACCAGCAGCTGCGGTTGTGATGGTTTTCGCGTTGGTTTTAACAAGTCCGTTTATGGCAAAAGCGGCTAGTGTTCATAAAAAATATAAAGCGATGGATACCAACTATCCAGTACCGACAACTAATGTCGCTTGGATTTCTCCAGATGGTAATGACAATTCTGGTAACGGGACGGAAGCACGACCTTTCGCGACATTTCGACGTGGACTGCAGGCTGTCTCTGATGGTGGAACGGTTGTAGCCAAGAGCGGCGCTTACCGAGAGCCTCATTTCTTTGTCACGAAGAAAAATATTACGTTCCAGGCTGCCCCTCATGCTGAAGTCTGGATGAAGGGTAGCGATATTGTATCGGCAGATCGATGGACTAAAGAAGGCAACATATGGAAGACTACGGGTAAATTCCGTAATTTCTGTCGTGTTTGTACGGTCAACCCCAACCCATCCAAAGAAGGTATGGCTGCTTACCCAGAGCAGATGTTTATCGACGATCAACCACTGGAACAAGTCGATGCAAAAAGCAAGGTTGGCCCTGGTAAATTCTATGTTGAAGACAAGAATCCAACTACCCTAAAAGACCCTACCAACAATCGCGCAGGCTTTAACGTCGGCACAGAAGATGATTTGACATATTATGTTGGCTCTGACCCATCTAGCGGTACTACAGAGATTACCAACCGAGCACGCGCTTTCTCTGTTGGTGGTCGTCAGGCTGATGATGGCTCTAATTTCACGATGAAAGCTATCAATGTTGCACAGTACTCACCAGTACAGAGTTGGTCTTGGGATCGTGACTTGGCCGAAGATCAGGTTGGGACCAGTATGATCGTGGTAAATGGTCGTGGCTCAGTCGTCCAGGACTCCATCTTTACGCAAAGCTCCTCAGTTGGTTTCAATACTGATGCACAAGGTGCGCGCATTGTTAATAATAAATTCATCGGTAATGGTGGTAATGGTGCAGGAGCTAACCGTGCACACAATACAACATTTGAAAATAACATCTTTACAGAGAATAACGCAGCAAATTATCTGACCAATGGTTCAGTCTGTTTGGCATGGTGTACTGTTTCTGAGATAAAAGTGACGCACATTGAGAACTTTACGTTCCGAGGTAATGTGGTTGACAACTCAAAGAATCCTGCTTCAACCGGCAATGACTATTATGTGCGCAATGGTACGGCAGGTGTCTGGTGCGATGAAGGTTGTATTAAGGCGAAAATCGTCAATAACTTCTTCATCAACACAACTACCGCGATCTTTGATGAGGTTTCAGACGGTACGATCATCGCGTCAAACATCATTGAAGGCTCGGGTGCTGGTATTAGCGTCTCAAGTAGTTCAAATTCCAAAGTGTACAACAACACCATCTCTCGAACTAACCGACCGATCATGCTAAATGAGGATGCTCGTACGAACGGTTGTAATGAGCGAGATGCTCACAACCCGCAAATTTGTAAATCGCTTGAGCCATGGTCTGCTGGCAAAGGTTTGAGTTGGAATCTGACTGATCTAGAGATGTACAATAACATCATTTCCTCTCGCGCAGTCATTTCTGGTGACACTGGCGCGCCACTTTGGTCCTACCCTGTCAGAAGTACTGGTGGGCCGAACCATACTGGTCCTGGCACCTATACCAATGACATGTTCAAAGGCTTTGACTACAACGCCTACTACCGCAGCAGTTTGCAAAATGAAGGCACGATTATGACCTGGGACTTAGCGGATGTGCCGAATCGTCTTGATATTCTGTTTGCCAACGTGAAAGACATCGCCAAGGACAGTCGCGTTCGGTCGTCAATTGATGGTCGTGACGCACATTCTCTTGATCTGTTTGGTACGCGTGCCAATAACCCATACTTCATCAAAGAAGCTGAACAGAACACTGACTATCGCAAGAGTAACTACAACCTGAAGCCAGGCAGCCCGGCGATTAGCTCAGGTAAGCCGTTGTCAGCTGAGGTTGCATCGGCAATTGACCCGAGCGGTCAGTACGTGAAACCTGGCGTGGCAGTAAACCGAGGTGCTTTAGTAAATGCCTACATGGACTCAACCAATTCTCCGACACCTCCACAACCTCCGGCAGCGCAGGGTGTTAACATCCCTGATGCCAGGTTGCGCCAGTTGTTGAACAAGAGGTTAGCTGAAATCTCAGGGAAAACCCGTAGCGATACTCAAGCGATTACTGCTCAAGAAATGCTAACCATTGATCGCATGTATGTCGATAATACTGGCAATATCACGGAAGACCAGAGGATTAAGGATTTGACTGGTCTGGAGTACGCTAAAAATGTAACTGAGCTATCACTCGGTAATCACGCAATTACCAATTTACAGCCGCTCTCTGGCCTAACTAAACTGCGCGCATTACAGCTCTCAGGCAACAAGGTTGCTGATATTCAGCCATTGGCTGGCTTGTCTGAGCTGCGTAGTGTGAACTTGTCGGAAAATGTTGTTGCGAACTATAGTCCTTTGTCGTCTCTGAACAAGCTCGAGCAAGTCTCGATGAGCGGTACCAATCAGACGTTAGACCTATCAACATTTGCAGGTAGTAAGAACTCACTCAAGAAAATCTCTTTCTATGACTATGGTCGAAAGACTAAAGTTGTCAATGCTCAATCTCTTGTTGGTGCGCCAGCTCTGACCTCTTTGCGCTTGACTGGGGGGCAGCTGAGCGAGGATGAGATTACTGCAATTGGACGAATGACTCAACTTACTGAACTGCGGTTAGACTACAGTACAATCATGAATGCACAGCCTCTCGCGGGTTTGAACCACCTTACCTCTTTGAAGCTAGAAAACCAGCAGGGTAGTATGACTACTGAGTCTGAGGTATTTAACTCACCGCTAAAGGATGCGTCTGGCGCACCAATTACTATTGAAAATACGGCTACTTTGGTCAATGAAGCAGCTGGTAAATTAAAAGTAGCGACACCGGTATATGACGGTCAACCACACGCACTGCAGGCCAACTGGAACAAGCAGATAACTGTTAATGGTAAGCCGTTTGCTTTCTCCGGAACATTGCACGTAACTGCAACACTGCCAAAGCCTGACCTATCTGCCCTCCGCACCGCCATCGCCAACGCCGAGAAAGAACCGGCCTACATTACCAATGACGCGACCGTCAAGCAAGCTCTCGCCAAAGCCAAAGAAGTAGAGAAGCAACCAAACCCAACTGCTACTGCCATCCAGAAAGCAGCCAACGACCTCAACACTGCAGTTGCCAACGCCAAGAAGAAGGAAGCCGACGCCCAGACAGCCGCTGAACAAGCAGTCGCTCAGGCTGAACACAACCAGGATCCAGACGATGTTACCAGCGCCAACGCCAAGGTAGCTGCCGTCCAAGACCCAGCTAAGAAGCAAGCCTTCCAGGATCGCCTCAACCAGGTCACCGCTAACGTCACCGCTGCTCGCACCGCTCTCTCCGCCCTGATAACCAAGGCCAAAGACCCAGCAACTACTGCCGGCATGTCCCAGGAAAGCAAGGACGCCGTAGCAGCACAAGCTACCCAAGCAGAGCAGGTCGCCGCCAACGCCGGTGCTTCTGTTGCTGAACTCAACGCTGCCAAAGCAGCTCTGCAAGCAAAACTTGACGCCCTTCGTCCTGACCTATCTGCCCTCCGCACCGCCATCGCCAACGCCGAGAAAGAACCGGCCT